>SIBK01000031.1 GCA_009695205.1 Pedosphaera sp.
TGGATCCATGCTTTGAGTTTTTCCCACTGATCCGTCCGTGGGGCCTGTTCCCGTTTCCGGGTCTCGGGATTACAGCGCAGGACATAGCGCTTGTGATCGTGCTCCACTTCCATCGGCTTTTCGTCGAAGAGATCCAACTGGAAAACTTTCCGCTTTAGCAACGCTCGGATTTGCGGATCGGTGAGCGCGGTGACATACCGAAACTTCGCCTCGCCCAAAAAAAAGATCAAGGGACAGGTAATTAATGGCGTTTGCTCGGCGAAAGGTTGCCGTTGAAAGTTTCCTCCGAGACGGCAGACTGACCGTCGGCTCATGTTCACCGCCTTCCAACGCGCTCTGGGCTGGCTGCTTCTCGGCGCCCTCTCCGGCACCGCACTCGCTGCCGGCGGGCCGGAGGCTTCCCTGGCGTCGAAATTCGAGACGGCTCGGACTCACTGGGCCTATCAGACGGTTGCCCGACCCAAGCTTCCAAAAGTGAACTCTGTTGACTCGGTCCAGACGCCCGTCGACGCTTTCCTTCTTTCCAAGCTTGAGTCGCATGGCCTGGGATTTGCGCCGGCTGCGGATAAGCGGACGTTGCTTCGGCGGATTTATTATGATCTGACTGGACTCCCACCGACGTTTCAAGAGACCGAGCAATTCCGCGCCGATCCCTCGCCTGACGCGTGGAATCGGGTTGTTGACCGATTGCTCGCTTCGTCCGCTTACGGCGAACGTTGGGGCCGCCACTGGCTTGATGTTGCACGATTTGCGGAGACCAAGGACCTGGTGTTGCTATACGGAAAGGATCGTGTTCGCCCGTTTGCCTATACATACCGCGACTACGTGGTCCGTTCGTTCAACAGCGACACACCCTTTGATCAAATGATCCGGGAACAACTCGCGGCGGACCAGCTGGAACCTGGAGTTGAGTCTTGGAAACTCGCGGCGCTCGGATTTCTTACCCTGGGACGATTGTACGACAATAACCCCTTCGACCAGATTGATGACCAGATCGACACCGTCAGTCGGGGATTCTTCGGGCTGACGGTTGCCTGTGCCCGCTGTCACGATCACAAATACGACGCTATTCCGACCGCGGACTATTATTCGATGTATGGGGTATTCGCGAGCTGTGAGCGCCCGCTCGATTTGCCGCGGATCGAAGATCCAGACTCGGTGGCCGGGGGAGGGGACTACGAGCGGCAGTTCCGGCGCGCCTACAATGAAATGGAGATCAATCTTTCGGAGGGATATAACCGCTTGCTCGAACACCTGCGCGAACGGGTCGGGGAGTATTTGGTCGAGGCCGTCGCCCGTCCCCCCAGCTTTCGGGAAAGCATCGTTCTATTACTCTCGTTGTCTCCGGAGGAATTGCGGCCGTCGATCATTACCCGTATTCGCCGGTTGGTGGAGCAACGCTGGTCACCGGATCACCGGGTGTTTGGGCCGCTTGTACGGATGGCTGCGATGCCGGACGCCACATTTGCCCCTCAGGCGGCGGCATTGATATCCCAACTCAATACTCCGTTTCCTTCCGATACCCATTCACCGGAATTGCGGGGCAGGGCGCTCGAATTTTCGGTGAACCCCTTGGTGGCGGACGCCTTGAAAACCGCATCGCTCACGAACAAGGAGGCGGTGGCTCGGGTTTATGGGTGGTTGCTCCTCTCGTGGAGCGACGCCTTGAGACGCGGATCGGAAGAGTGGCCGATGGCCCTGGACGCAAGGGTCCGTGCGGAGATTCTTGATGCTGTTGCGGGCGTGGACAGTCCGATGGTTTTTCCACGACGCGATGCCCACCTGAACATGGCGCGCGCGGATAACGATAAGCACGGCGGGATGATTGCCGCGTTGGACAAGATTGCCTTGCAGGCTAGTAATGCGCCTCCGGCCCGCGCCATGGCCGTGCGCGATCTTCCCGAACCCATTCAGCCGAGAATATTCGAGCGCGGCAGCCCGTCGCGTCCGGGCGCGATTGTGCCAAAGGCATTTCTTCGCCTGTTGGCTGGAGAACAACGGCCTGTGTTTAAACGTGGAAGCGGGCGACTGGAGCTCGCGAACGCCATCGCAAGCCCGACCAACCCATTGACGGCGCGGGTGATGGCCAACCGTGTGTGGATGCATCATTTCGGCGAGCCGCTCGTAAGTACGCCCGGTGATTTTGGTACACGCTCAATGCGTCCCGTCCAGAAGGAGTTGCTCGACTGGCTTTCGTACGAGTTCGTCCGGTCTGGATGGAGTCTCAAGCAGTTACATCGTGTGATCGTGAACAGTGCCGCCTATCAGCAAGCGTCGACGCTGACGGAAGCGGTGGCAGAACGGGCTGCCCGCCTTGACCCAGAGAATCAGCTCGTGTGGCACTTTCCGCGCCAGAGGCTCGATTTTGAATCGATGCGCGACACCTTGCTTGCCGCTGCCGGAAGCCTGGACCGCGCCATGGGCGGTCGATCGACGGATGTCGCCGGTGACCCGAAAAATCCGCGGCGAACAGTCTACGGATTGGTCGACCGTCAGGATCTACCGGTGATGTTTCGCGCCTTTGACTTTGCGTGTCCCGACCAGTCCGTGGACCGTCGTTCCCACACGACCGTGCCGCAGCAGGCGTTGTTCGCCCTAAACTCGCCCTTTATCATGGAACAGGCCAAAGCCCTGGCGGCGCGCCCCGAGGTGCAGACCCAACCCACCGCCGAGCTTCGTGTTGCTGCAATGTTCCGAAGAGTGCTGGATCGGAAACCACAATCCGCCGAAACGGCATCCGCGGTCCGGTTTCTTTCGGAATCGGAGCAGGATCCGGCATCGCAGAAAGCGGGTGGACTAACGCCGATCGAACAACTGGCACAAGTGCTGCTTATGTCTAATGAATTGATGTTCCTCGACTGACCTCACAATGGATCCGCTAGAACATCCACACTTGTTTCAGCCCCGGCGACTTTCACGTCGCCGAATGCTCAGTGAATTGGGAACGGGCCTGGGTTCCTTGGGTCTGGTGGGCTTGCTCGGTGACGCACGAATGCTGGCGTCCAGCCCGCTATCCGCTCGGCCAGCCCCGTTCCGTCCACGCGCGAAACACATCATCCATATTTACCTCAACGGCGGACCGTCGCAGGTCGACACATTCGATCCGAAGCCGATGCTTGCCAGATACACCGGAAAGACGATCCCGACCGGAAACCTTTCGACGGAGCGGCAGACGGGCTCCGCACTGCCATCGCCCTTCAAATTTAACCGGTGCGGGCGGAGTGGCCTGGAGATTTCGGAGATTTTTCCTGGGTTGTCCCGTCACGCCGATGACTTGTGCGTGATCCGCTCGATGCACGCCAACACTCCGAATCACGAGCAGTCGATGCGTCTCATGAACTGCGGCGATGAGCGACTTGCACGGCCCAGCTACGGCGCGTGGATCACCTATGGCATGGGCACGGAGAACCAAAACCTGCCGGCCTTCATCGCCATGTGCCCGGGCTTGCCGGTTGCGGACGTGTCGAATTGGCGCTCCGCATTTCTGCCAGGCATTTACCAAGGCACGCACATCGACACGCGTAAGGAAAAACCCGAGGAACTGATCGAGAACATCGTTAATCGGAGCGTCACGCCGACCGCACAAAGACGACAGCTCGATCTGCTTGCCGGGTTCAATGCCGCTCATCAGCAGGTGCGCTCGGGTGATCCCGACATCGAAGCGCGGATCCAATCGTTCGAGCTGGCGTATCGGATGCAACTTGCCGCGACCGATGCGTTCGACATTTCTCGGGAATCTCAAAACATCCGCGACCTGTACGGGAGTTCAGTTCAGTCCCGCCAATTGCTCATCGCGCGCCGTCTCATCGAGCGCGGAGTGCGCGTCGTCCAATGTTATCATGGAGACGTGCAGCCGTGGGACAGTCACAATCTGATCGAAAAGGAACACCGCCGACTCGCGGGGCAGGTGGATCCCGGAATTGGCGCGTTGCTTGACGACCTGAAGCAGCGCGGATTATTTGATGAAACGCTGGTCATCATAGGAGGCGAATTTGGCCGCACACCGGCAGTCGAGGTGCCAACTCCAGGCACGCCCGGGGGCGGCCTCGGACGAGACCACAATCATTGGGGATTCAGCGTCGTGCTCGCGGGTAGCGGCGTGCGGGGAGGAATGGCCTATGGTGCCACGGACGACTTCGGTTACCGAGCCGTTCAGAACCCGGTCCACATTCATGATCTTCACGCCACGGTCCTGCACCTGATGGGTTTCGATCATGAAAAACTCACCTACCGGCATGCCGGTCGCGACTTTCGCCTCACCGACGTGAGCGGAGAGATCATTCGCCCCATCCTGGCTTAGGTGGGTTCCGGCGGGAGTGTGGGGCCGCTCCGCAGCGTTGCTCCGGGCATGACCCCTTTTTTGGCAAACGTAAAAAATCGGTAGATGGCCAGCCAGCCGAGGTGGTGGGCACCAAACCATCGGGATGCGCGGCCGCCGATCTCAGCCTCATGAGTCCCTTGCCACTGCCCGTTGACTGGGGGAGCGTGCTTCGAAATCACCGAGGTCGATAAACTAAGTATCCCTAACTGCGGATCGCGTACCGCGTTCGTGCATTCAAGTGTCAATTCAAGTCAATTCAAGTGTCAGTTCTCACTATTGACAGTTCACGAGTTTGAGATTCTCGTCTGCTCATACCCTCGCCCCCTGCATGTCGATTATCCTGGAGCCGGCTGCCATGTCCTGAATCGCGAAGATCGTCGCAAGGCCCGCTTCCGCGACGACGCAAACCGAAACTGGTTTCTCGCCACTCTCACCGAGGTCTACTGCAAGACCGAATGGCAGATCCACGCTTATTGCCTGAAACCCGCTGGCCAATGCCCGCCTTGGCTGCGGGTGGATCGCTTGCTGGGAGAGAAGCGACTGCACCCGTGCAAGTGTCTTGTAAGTGTCTTGTAAGTGTAAGTTCTCACTATTGACAGTGTATGGGCTGAGGGCATTGTCTTTTTAAAAAGTGAAAACTGATACTTGTACGCGGCTGCGTGCCAACGCAGCACGGAGATTGTCGAGCAGCTTTGAATTTTCCGTTTTCTCTAGCGTTTCTGTCGGCGATGATGCTGAATCGAGCCAATGAAAACGCTTCGCGCTGAATGTATCCACCCAGGAGCTGCCGTGTTGGGTGAAGGTCCAGTATGGTATGCCGGCCACCTCTGGTGGGTGGACATAGAACGTTGCGAAATCCATCGCTTCGATCCGTCCACTAGAGCCGATAACACCTGGCTTTTACCAAGCCGTGTCGGATTTGTTGTGCCGTCGGCTCGTGGGGACTTCATCGCGGGAACTCAGGATGGGATCGGGAGATTCGATCCAGGAAGTGTTGCTTTCAACCCGATGCTGAATCCTGAATCCGACAAGCCCGGCAACCGGTTCAATGATGCTAAGTGCGATCCGCAGGGGCGGCTGTGGGCGGGAACCATGGCGATAAACGAACAAGCGGAGCAGGGTGCCCTGTACAGCGTGGATGCGGACTGGCGAATTCGCCGACAGGTCGTAAATGTCAGCATTTCAAATGGCATCGCGTGGTCTGGGGATGGCCGAACAATGTATTATGTGGACTCCTCTACAAAACGGGTCGATGCGTTCGATTTTGATTTGGAGCAGGGCCAGATTTCAAACCGGCGAACCATTGTCACGCTTACCGAGGGATATCCGGACGGCATGTGCGCCGACGAGGATGGCAATCTATGGATTGCGATTTGGGGTGGTTGGTGTGTTGCGTGCCATGATCCCCGCACGGGTGGGCGTCTGGCGAAAGTGAAAGTTCCGGTTCGAGATGTGACTTCCTGTTGCTTTGGCGGGGACCGTATGGATGAACTCTATATCACCACCGCCAGTCGTGATCTCGAGGCGGCGAGCCGTCAAGCGCAACCGGAGGCGGGCGGCCTATTTGTTGTGCACACGGGAGTGGTGGGATGTGGCGTCAATGCGTTCGCCGGGTAGTGCCGCTTCTGTGCATCGAGTATCGAGGGGTAAATGTGTCCAAACTGCTCGGGGCTAACCGAATGGAAGTGATCGCACACTTTAAAAAGTGAGAACTGACACTTGTGATGACACTTGTGATCTTGTGATGAACTGTTGCAGGGACGTGGTTTGCGCGGACTCCCGTCCGCGACTACGGGGTGGCGGTTCATCGAGAGCGCTGCGGTGCGAAATGTTCAGTCTTCCCATCCTCTTAAGGACGAAACGCCAGGGTGGTTCTCGCCTGCCAACGCTCCTCGGCGCACGCAGCCCGGTGGGGAACCGCCGCCGAAGCTGCTGGTTGCGCTTCATCAACTCCTCCATTCTCGGAACCAAAGCAATGTGTGAGGAGGCGCATTCAATTCAAAACCAGAACTGCTGCGCGTTACGCCATTAAGATTGATCAAGAAAGGGGAACAATCTATCGTGGACGCAATTGGTAGCGGGAACTCTGCAGCCTTCATGTAGTCAGTGGATCGGAGCCAACAACGTGGGAAAAGCGGAGTCGCGTGCTGCGCGCGCCACCGGAGTCCAAGACGTAAAGCCTTGCCTCCGCTCCGCAAATGGCAACGGGACCGAACAACGCAAGCTCGCCGCCATCATGTTCACCGACATGGTTGGCTACAGCGCGCTGACCCAGTGCGACGAGGCGCTCGCGCTGAAGTTGCTCGAAGAGCATCGGAGTTTGCTGCGCGCGCTGTTTTCGCGCTTCTGTGGCCGCGAAGTCAAAACCATCGGCGACGCGTTTCTGGTCGAATTCCACAGTGTCCTGGAAGCTGCACAGTGCGCCATCGAGATCCAGCGCGCATTGGCCAAACGCAATCCCGATGTTCCGGCGGCTCGACGAATTGAAGTGAAGATTGGCATCCACATCGGCGACGTGGTGCAACGCGCCGACGGTGACGTATTAGGAGACGGGGTAAACATCGCCTCCCGTATCGAACCGTTGGCGGGCGCGAACGGCATCTGCATTTCGGTGGATGTGGAACGGCAGATTCGGAACACGATTGAAGCGTCGTTGCTCAAGCTCGGCCCCACGGAATGTCGGCCCCACGGAATTGAAGAACATTCAGGTTCCGATGGAACTATTCCGCATTGCCCTGCCGTGGGAGACGCCGGTGAAGGCGGGAGATGGAAGGCAGCCTGCGGAACCGAAACGCAATCCTCGGACCCGGGCGGCTGCGTGTTTTGGTTGGATAGCCGTCGTGGTGCTGCTCGTGATCGGACTCGGCGGGTGGCTACGTCCACAACGGGCCGGGCTGGGCCGCATCAATTCACTCGCTGTGAAGCCGCTGGTCGATTTTTCCAGCGACACGAATAACGCCTATCTCAGCGACAGCATGACCGGAGCGCTGTGCATGGCGTTGGGTAACGGCAGCGCGATCCGGGTGCCGGGCCGCGCGTCGGTGATGGGCTACAAGGGCAGCGGGAAATTGATCAAGGAGATGGCCAACGAATTGAGGGTCGACGCCATCGTGGAAGGATCGCTGCAGCGCGAGGCGAATCGCCTGTTGATTACTGTTCAGTTGGTGGAAGCGGGCACGGACCGTCATCTCTGGGCGACCAATTACCAACGAGACCTCAGTAATTTTTTCACCGTGCAGACTGAAGTTCCGTTGGCGATTGTCGCCGAGATCCAAGTTTGATTGTCTTCCCAGGATGAATCCCGCCTGGCCCGTGCCGGATCCGTCAATCCGTTGGCCCTGGAGGCCTACCTGAAGGGCAGCTTTCATCGGAACCTCTGGACGGAGAACGATGGCAAGCAGGCAATGCAGTTTTTCAACCAGGCGATCCAGATCGACCCGAACTTTGCCCTCGCCTGGGTGGGCCGAGCAGAAGCCTACGCCGCCTTGTCGGACACGCTTTATTCGCCGAGAGAGGTGATGCCGAAAGCGAAGGAAGACGCCCAGCGAGCCTTGACCTTGGCCGATTCGCTTGCCGAGGGGCACACGGTATTGGCGAGTGTGAAATTTAACTTCGACTTTGATTGGAAAGGCGCCGAGCAACAGCTTCAACGTTTAATCGATTTGAATCCGAATTTCGCCACAGCTCACCGGGAGTATGGTTGGCTTCTGAGCAAACAAGGACGACAGGAAGAAGCGCTGGTTCAGATGCAGCGCGCGGCCGAGCTGGACCCGTTATCCCCGGACGTCATCATCGATTTGAACGCGCCTTATCTCCACACCCGGCGCTACGATCAAGCGATCCTTCAATGCCGAAAAGGCGTCGCACTCGCCCCCAACTACTTCCTGCCCCATTTGGTTATTGGGCTGATCGAACTGAAGCGTGGAAATACCCGGCGGGGCATTGCGGAACTGGGCCAGGCCAGGTCTTCCGAAACGACGCCTAGCGTTATAGGATACTTGGGATACGCCTACGCATTGGATGGCCAAACGGAGGAAGCCCGGAAGCTTTTGGATGAATTGAATCGACTGGCCCAATCGAGGTATATCTCGCCGTTTTGTCAGGCTCTGATCTATCTGGGTTTGGATGACAAGGAGCACGCGCTCGAATTTTTGGAAAAGGCGTATGAGTCGCGGTCGTGGTGGCTGACGTTTCTCAAAGTGGGGTCGGAGTTTGACTGCGTGCGCGGTGATCCACGCTTCCAAGCGCTCTTGAAAAAAGTGGGATTTGATCCATGATCCCTGGCACCGATCACCGTTTCTGCGATCCGTCGTGGAGTCCTATCAACCGCGCGCCGACGCCAAGCAACAGATCATTCATTTCGGAGGCTACGGCGGACCACTCTTTGCGCAGGCCGATCCGCAAATGACGGTTTCGGTATTTGATAACCTCGTCTCGAACGCGGCGATGTATTCGCCCTCCGGAAAGACCCTCTTTGTGCGATTGAAACGAATGCCGAATTCCGTCCGGTGTGAAGTGCAGGATGAAGGCCCCGGACTGAGCGCGGAAGATCAGAAGGAAATGCCCCTTCTCCATTGCCAAGTCGCAAAGCTCCGAGTGAGGATCGACCATGATTCTAGCGCCTCGCATTCTCCCGTTACTTCGTCTGCCGTGTTGGGTCGCGGCGTTTTGTTTCACTCTCTCGGCGAACGCGCAAACCGAGTGGAGACAGTTCCGTGGGCCGGGCGCTCGGGGCATCGGAGAATCGGATCGCCTGCCCTTGGTTTGGTCGAAGGACACGAACGTTGAGTGGCGCACGGAAGTCCCTGGTCGGGGTTGGTCGTCGCCGATCGTTTCGGGCGAGCGAGTCTTCCTGACCACCGCAGCCACCGCGGGTGAGGTCGAAGCCCCGAAGAAGGGGCTATACTTTGGCGGCGAACGCCCTGCGATTCCGAAAAGTCCGCATCGATGGCTCGTGTTCTGTCTCGATCGAAGCTCCGGTCGGACGAATTGGATTGTCGAAGTATACGCGGCGGCGCCTTCGACGCCCATCCATGTGAAGAACAGTTACGCATCTGAAACTCCCGTGACGGATGGCGAACGCGTTTACGCGCTATTCGGAGGCGTCGGATTGTTCTGTCTCGATCTCTCGGGCAAGATCCTCTGGTCGCTCCCGATTCAATCTCACAAAACGCGCAATGGATGGGGCTCGTCCTCGTCGCCCGCGATCCAGGGTGACCGGATCTTTTTGGTCAACGATAACGAAGAGCAATCGTATATCGCCGCCTACGACAAGCGGACGGGCAAGGAACTGTGGCGTGTGGCGCGCGAGGAACCGACAAATTTTTCCACGCCATTCGTCTGGACGACCGAGCAGAGAGCGGAGTTGGTGGTGCCAGGGCGGAATCGAGTTCGCAGCTACGACCTGAGTGGGCAATTGCTCTGGCATCTGCAGGGCATGTCCACGATTACAATCCCCACACCCTTCGCGGCGGATGGACTGCTCTATCTTTGCGCCGGGTATGTCGGAGACACGGTAAAACCAAACAAACCGGTTTACGCAGTTCGTCCCGGAGCGGCCGGTGACTTAACTCTGCCGGAGGGTGCGCGGGACAGCAAGTCCATCGCTTGGATGGAAGCAAACGCCTCGCCTTACAATCCGTCGGCTTTGGCGTACGAAGGTCGTTTCTATGTCTTGTGGGATTTTGGGTTCCTGAATTGTCGCGTGGCAAAATCCGGACGTGAATCGTATGACAAGCAAAGGCTGAAAGCCGAAGGTACCGCCGGGTTCACATCTTCGCCATGGGCCTACCGGGGGCGGGTCTTCTGTCTGAGCGAGGATGGCGATACCTATGTGGTTAAGGCGGGGGACTCGTATCAATTGGAACGGGTAAACTCCCTGGGTGAGATGTGTATGGCCACGCCTGCCATCTCGGGAGATCGTTTGTTCATTCGGACGATATCGAGCCTTTACTGCATCCGGCAGAGTCCGTAGTTCGCAGGATCGGCGACAGTCCGAGATCCTCAAGGGCTTCGAGAATGCGAACCCGTTTGGTGCTGCATTCATTTTGTTCACCCGAGTTGTAAACGGAATTCATGCGGGCGTGTGGATGAGGGTTTGCGCGCTTCGTCCGGAAAGATTAGGAAGGCGTTGGTGACGGGTCGCTGCAGGCCGTGGCTAATGGGTGCGGTGGCCCGCGATTTTTTGGTAATTCGAAACAAACGGAATCATGGATTCAACCGATTTGGGAAAGAACACCCATACTCTGGAGACACGACGGGAAGCGATTTATCTGCGACTGGCGATGATAGGATGCCCAGTTCCCGAAACCGGAGCTCTTCCATCGGTGGCCGCCGTGTTACTCGAGCGGCACCAAGAGAATGCACGTCGACTGTCGACGTACCTATCGCCCCCAGACTGGCGCATTCAGCAATTCTTGGATGAGTACTTGTACGAAGCCGGTGGGGCGCCGAGGTTGCCCTCCTCGACGCTGGTGCTCGACGAGCAGGGGATGGCACGCGAGATGTCTCTCCCGGTGAGTGGCGATACATTCACCGGGGAATTGCTGAAATCGTATCGTGTGGCGAATGGCGTTTTGCATAATCCCACGAGCGATCGTCGGACAACGCAGGGGGTTTTCCACGTGGTAGAGGGCGGACTCACGGTACCCGATGATAAGAAATGTGTGTCCAAGCGGGCCTTTGCTCATCTCCTGCGGCATGCATTCAACCCGCCTCGCGAACACCTCCGACTCCCTTACACGTCCTGTGCGCCTGTTCCAGCAGAGTGCTTTGTTTCGTTGTACCTGCGCCCGGTCGTTTGCCCGGAAGTTCCCGGTTTCGTGCGCCGACAGACGATGGAGATCCGGTTCTTTGTGCCCGGATCGCTGGTCAGCAACCTGGATTTCGTGGAAACCATCTTTGGGAATGCTGGCGATCCGAACTTGCCCGAGAATGATCCCGCGCTGGAGGCGGATGGCTGGTCCGGGCATACGGGTTGCGTTGTGTTGGCACCCCACTTGACGCGGTTGACCAAGGTGGCGTTGGGCCTTCCGAAATGGGACGACGCCACGGAGCACGAGCGGCGGGATGGGATGTGCTGGAGGGCAGACGACGAACGTTACAACGAAGGCAAGGCATTCAAGATCACCGCTCGGGATGAGCGCGGTGTGATTGTCACCCTCATTGCAGACAACTACTATGGATATTGTAAGAAGGAGATAAAAACGCAGCTCAGCTATGCAGCCAATCTGGCGGGATGGGTTGAGGAGGAACACGCGGGTGGCGCCTTGGTATTCCCGAGCTTTGATTTGGGCGAGGAGTTTAGCGGGCGGATCCATGTAAAGCAGCGCGGGCACAACGCATTGGAGGCCTTTGCGCGGAATGCGGCGCTCCTGGACGTGCTCCCCGAGGGCCATGCAGTCGATCGTCGTTATTCCGATATATTCTACGTGCCGGAGGATGCAGACTTCGATCTTCGCTCGCAGACCATCACATGGACGCACGCGGGTTCGAGCCAGACAGTCCGACTGCGCGCGGACGCTGTATATTTACGTCCGTCCGGGTACAAAGTTCGGATGTTGAAGCCGGATGGTGATCGGGCCTGGCGACTGATCGGCACGGGCGCGGAGCCCACATTTTGTCACAAACCGTGCACCGTATCCGGCGGTGGCAAGTCCGAGATTTCAAAGCCCATTACGGACGCCATCCTGCAGGGATCCGTTTTCGTATCGGATTTTCGTAGAGATTTCGATGCCGTTGCCGACCTCCTGGCGAGGGACTATTCGCACCGGTTTCGGGACCCGGCTCGCAACGGGACGGATCAACGCCCGATCCTGGGATTGACCCGTTCGCTCGGATCGGTGATCAAGCTGCTCACGCCCTCGGAGATCGAGTATTCGGATGACTTCAATGCCTGGCTTGCGACGGTGCCCCCGCATATCAAAGAGCTGGTTTTTGTCGTCAAACGCTTCTGCAAGCCGGCGTGGGGCGATGCATGGCGAGATCGCTTCAGCGTCGATGTCATCAATGGTGTCCCGGGAAACGAACTGAAATGTGAGGGACGCAGGCTCCGGCCCAACTTTCTCCGTGTGGGATTCGCTGCAGATGGGTCTTGGCGGGTCTTTGGGCTGCAGAAGGATTTCCATCCGTCCGTGAAACTGCAGATGGAGGATGACATCACCGCATCAATTGTGGTGCCGGCCTCCTCGGTGGCCGGGCTGAATCCCAATGATCCACATCCCTCCGTGAAGTTCACTGCGAACGCCGAGGCCCGATTATTTCAACGGCCGGATGACGCAATTCATCGCGGCAATGACCGGCAGGCAGAGAGGGATTTGGCCGAGCCGGACAATTTCCTGTCGAATTTTGAACCTTTATCGCGCGCGCAGGCCCGCCAATTGGTGGAGGATGCGATTGGCTTTACTGCGTACACAGAGCCAATGCAGCAGCTTCTCCGTGCGACCGCCGAGGGCCGAGGCCCTGAATTCGTCGTCTCTTCGGCTCACCCGCGGTTGGTGAACGGAGAGCCGTCCAAGAATCCGCGCTACCTCCAACGCCGGCCCGATCGCGAGGATCCCCGTGCCGTGCATCTTGGGGAGATGGGAATCCGCCTATTTCGCAAGCTCACCCCTTCCGCACCCGTATACCCACCGGTGAATGCGGTCGTCCCCGGACGCCGGAACAACCCGCCTGAACCGGCTGAAAGGATTCGGTCGCTGGCAGTGTTCAATCCCATTCATTACATGGACTTGCCCGAAGCGTTCATGGAGTTCATTTCCAGCATGACCGGACGATCACCGTCCATGACGGGTGCCGGGATTGAAGGGGCGATGACCAAGGGGCCATTCAACGCGCTGCCGCCGATATACGATCTGAATGGGGCGCTGGTGTCGTATCTCTTGACGGAGTATCCGGTGTTTATCACGGCTGCAGGATACATCGGACCGCGCTGTCGGGTGGACCACGACGTGAGCCTGCTCGTTCCAGAGGTTTGGACACGGATGCTGCCGGCCGAACGCGAGCCGCGCGTGCTGCAGGAGCGCGGGTACTTTGAACCCTTGCTGGATTTCGAACACAACGGTCAGCAGGTACTGGCGAGCCGCCTCGGTTGGCGGATGACGGCAGGTTTCGTTCGTGAATATTTCGGACGTGTGTTTAGCAGTCCGCACTTGGTTTTTACGGAAGAACTCCTTCGTCCCGAGCGGCAGGACGCCGAGGCATTTGTGGATGGTGTGAACAATATTTTGGAAACCCATCGGCGCGTCGCGGAGCATTACTTTGCGGATGGCACCATCGAGTTTGCGTGTCCTCCTTTGAAGGCGTTGTTGCACATCATGCGTGACGGTAGGTATGAAGGGATGGGGATTGCCGACCCGATGATTCGAAAGCTGTTCACTCGAAAGTACCTGATTGAGAGCGACTGGTATGTCCAGCGTCTGGCGGCGCGGCAGGAGATTGAGATCCGGCAATGGTTCCGGGCGGCGCGCTACCTGGAAGGATTTCTGGCAAAGCCGAATTACGCGCTGGAGGCGGATCGGCTAGGCGTTCGCGAACGGCTTGCGTGTGCGTGGGAATCCTATCATGAAGCGAAGGCACCGGCGTTCCGTGAACGCCTGCGCGGAACGCTCGGAGCCGATCCCAGCCTTACGACTCCTGACGTCGCGGAATCAAAGTGACCCCTTACCCAGCCTCGGCGCCCCCCCCTCTCCCCGCGTCGGATGCGGGGAGAGACGACAACGAACTCAAAATGCGCGCCGTGAAGCCATGGACCATTACGGGAAAGAGGATTGCGCGGACTGCCGTCCGCGACTAGAGCCCGATGGTTCATGGAGAGGTCCGGACGAAGATGCGACTGTCGGCATTGGGCTCCGGGCGAAATCCCAGACGCAAGATAAAATTGTTGGGAAAATCCTTCGTGGTGGTTATCTGCTGAATTCTGCGCCCTTCGCCTGGAATGGTGACTATGAGCCGGCCAATTCTTGCGACAAATCGGCCGTCGGGACTGCTCGTTTGACTGTCGAAAAGGACGGGAGTTGTGACCATCGGCCAGGGGGGTGCGGCGGGATCGCTGGTCTGCCATTTCCGGGCAGATTCCTTGTCCGCGTCCGATGTGGGGTGGAACCCCCAACCGGTGAGATCTTTGAATCACGGTTGACCCGTCTCCGAGCACACTCCGTTGCTAGGCCGCGGCAGGAGCGGGGCTGCCGAATCCTGGGAGCTTCGGGGGCAGGAGCTTTACAATTTCAGGCAATGGCGTGCCGGCAGGAGCGCCACTGGGCGGGCCGAGTTGGCTTGGAGAAACGGGTGGTGGTGTGAATTTGCCGGTCTTGACGATTTCAATCACTTGCCAGCCTTCGAGCGTCTCGTGTTCGAGGAGCGCCTTGGCGATTAACTCGAGTTTGTCGCGATGATCCCGTATGAGAGTTGTTGCGGTCTGGTAGCCGGCGTCTGTGATCCGCTTCACCTCGTTGTCGATCTCCTGAGCTGTACGCTCACTGTATTCCTTGGATCGGATCATGTCGCGGCCGAGGAAAACATACTCGGAGTTCTCGCCGTACTGAACCATTCCCAAGGTGTCGCTCATTCCCCAATGCATGACCATCGCTTTGGCCATCTGAGTCGCCTGTTGGATGTCGCCCGACGCTCCGGAGGAAACGTCTTCAGTAAAAATTTCCTCAGCAATCCGCCCCGCCATGGTGACGGCGATCATGTCCTGGAGTTCCTTCTTTCGGCGGTTCAAGAGGTCTTGCTTAGGCAGGAACATAGTGATGCCGAGGGCTTGGCCACGGGGAATGATGGTGACCTTGTGCAGCGGATGGGTGTGGGTCAGCAACACGTTGACGAGGGCGTGCCCGGCTTCATGCCAAGCCGTGCCACGCTTTTCCTCATCAGTCATGGCGAGACTGCGGCGTTCGCGGCCCCAACGGACCTTGTCCCGAGCTTCCTCGAGCTCGGTCATGCTGATGGCTTTGCGTCCGGTACGCGCAGCGAGAAGAGCAGCTTCATTGAGGAGATTGGCAAGTTCAGCGCCTGAGAATCCGGGAGTACCGCGTGCGATTACGGAAAGATCCACGGCGGAATCCAGTTTAACGTTTTTCGCATGAACCTTGAGAATGGCTTCGCGCCCACGCACGTCTGGCAGGCTAACCGTGACCTGGCGGTCAAATCGACCGGGCCGAAGTAGGGCCGGATCCAGGACATCCGGACGGTTTGTAGCGGCGATGATAATGATACCTTCCTGAGTGTCGAAACCGTCCATTTCGACCAGGAGAGCATTCAAGGTTTGCTCGCGTTCGTCGTTGCCCCCACCGAGTCCATGCCCGCGACTGCGTCCCACCGCGTCGATTTCGTCGATGAAAATGAGGCAGGGCGTATTCTTGCGCGCCTGCTCAAACATGTCCCGAACACGACTTGCGCCGACACCCACGAACATTTCGACGAAATCCGAGCCACTGATACTGAAGAAGCAGGCGTCTGCCTCACCGGCGATTGCCTTGGCGAGAAGTGTCTTGCCTGTGCCGGGAGGGCCGACCATCAGGACGCCCTTGGGGATTCGACCCCCGAGTTTCTGGAATTTCTTTGGGTCACGGAGAAACTCAACCAATTCGAACACTTCATCCTTGGCTTCTTCAACGCCCGCAACATCCTTGAACGTCGTCTTGTTCTTCTCCTTGGAAAGCAGGCGAGCCTTGCTTTTTCCAAAACTGAGTGCGCCCTTACCGGCCGCTTTGATTTGGCGTACGAAGAGAAAATAGACGAGACCGGCGATCAGCAGGAAGGGGAGCAGACTGTAAAGCAACTGCCAGATCAGTGTGTTTGGAGCTTCGGTACGGAAATGCCCGGTCAATTGCAGCTTGCGATAGTCGTCGGGGTGAATCCAGTCCTTCAAGGTGAACAGCTGAGGGGTCTCCTTGCCACCGGCTCCCTCCTCCCGGTAGATTCCACGGATTTCTTTCACCGCTCCTCCGCTCGGATCAGCGCTGATTACGGCACTGTCGATCCGGTTGGATTCGACCAGATCCATCAGTTGCCGGTAGTTAATTGTCTTAAGGCCCCGTTGCTGAACCTTGTTGACCATGATCAACGCGGGAACGAGCAACGCGACCAGGATCCAGATGATCCAAGTCTTTGGCGAGAGCCTGGGTTCGGAGGGCGGTTCACGCCGGCTCCGGTCGAAATTAGAATTGTCGTCAGCCATGCCTAGTTAAACGGGAGCGTAGCAGTGAAGTCCAAGGGGTCAACCGGCGATTAAGGGAAGCCAGTGTTCAGGGGTTGGGGAGCGTCTCACGAAAATATTGATATTTCCCAAAGCGATAGCGGAAGGAGTTAAAAGTGCGAACCGCCGTCTGCGTAGCACCAAGGCCACTTCGTCGAAGAACCCCGCCCATGAACCAAACCTCGTAGTCGTGGACAGCAGTCCGCGCAAACTTCGCCCCAGCAACGGCTCATCGTATCACGGAGCGCACTGTTACGTTCGGTGGATTCTCCCGTCGATCCCCTCGCTAGGCGCCCCGAGTGCCACGATCCGCCGAGCCCACAACTCCCTTCAGCCCAGGTCACTGGGAGCGTGCACTTCGACAATCTGTGCTTTAAAAATCTCCAGAGCGTGTTGGATCAGAGGATCATTCATGAACTCCGCCTTGTCTAACTTGATGGGAGCGGCCTTCGAACCTTTAGACTCGGTGGCGGCGGAGCCGGGCGTCTTGGCGCCCGCAGCTGAACTCGAAGACTGAGGTGCAGGTGATCCTCCTTTGGGGACGGGTTGTAAGGCAATGGCCGGGACCGGAATGGGAGTATACGGAGAAATCGATGGCCCGGCAAACGGGACCCGCTCCGAGCGTACGAATTGAATGCTGACTCCGCTGGCGCCCACCTGTTCGAACTTTGCCCCAAGCAGGCGGGCATTCTCGCGCGAGTTGCAATAGTCAAAAGACTCGGACGCCATCGGGAACCCAAGAGTTAACACGCCCTTCTCAAACGAGAGAGGCTGGGTCTCTGCAAGACCGGCGCGTAGGAGCGGGCCCACTGCCCCGAGAACATCCGGCCAAAGAGAGACTGGATCGATTGTTGCTGGTGGCCTGACGGGCGCCGTCGGCGTCGGTACCGGTGGAGGCGTTGTGGCGGTCGCCCGACGCGGTGATTCCGTGGACTGCGGCGGCGGTGGTGGGGGCGCGAAGGGTGCCTCAACGGTTGCTGAAATGTCTGCCGGGACGGGTCGTTGGGTTTGCGGGGCTTTCGGAATGGCCGGGGGCACTGCTAGATCGCCGGGACCTTCGGTGGTTTTCAGAGAATGCAGCTCGCGCAAGACAGTTTCGATGCTCACGGACTTTCTGGCCTGGATCGCCTTGACTAGCGTCACCTCCAGGAAGATCCGTTTGGATCCGGAATCTCGTTGACGGCCCTCGGCGGCGCTGAGCACTTCGAGCACGCGAGTTAGCTCTTCCGTCTGAATGGTGGCGGCCTGTCCACTCAGGGCGGCCCATTCCGATTCACTGACCTCGACGAGGCTGCGGTCACCCTGGCCGATCTGGAAAAGAAGGAGATTTCGAAATTGGTGAAGAAGATCTCCCAAGACACGCCCCAAGTCCTTGCCGCCGCGGGCCAGCTCATCCAGCGTGCGGAGCGCCACAGCCGCGTTTCCGTCGAGAACCGATCCAGCCAGCTGAAAAATCTGGCTGCGAGAGGCGAGTCCAAACATCGATAGAACGTCGGCCTCCACGATTTGCTGACCGCAGAAGCTGATCAATTGATCGAGGGTTGATTCGGCATCTCGCATGCCGCCATCGGCACCGCGGGCGATGGCGTGCAGAGCGGGTTCGTCGATGGCGACGGCTTCCTGGCGCGCAATCCAACCAAGGTGTTTTACGATGAGGGCGGACGGGATTCTCCGTAGGTCAAACCTCTGACATCGACTTAAGATCGTGGGCAGGACCTTCTCGGGATCGGTGGTCGCGAAAAAGAATTTCACATGAGCGGGCGGCTCTTCGAGTGTCTTCAACAGGGCATTGAACGCCTGGGTTGAGAGCATGTGAACTTCATCGATGATGTAGATTTTGAACTTGGCCGCGGCTGGGGCGAATCGGGCCGTCTCCCGGAGTTCGCGCACCTGTTCAACGCCATTATTGCTGGCGCCGTCTATTTCAAGAACGTCCAACGCCCGCCCTTCGGTGATCTCCTGAACTCTCGGATCCGCATCGTCAAATTCTGCTTTTGGTCCACCGGTACAGTTCAGGGCTTTGGCAAAAATCCGGGCAAGAGTTGTCTTTCCGGTGCCCCGCGGACCACAGAACAAGTAGGCATGGGCGACCCGGCCGGAGGTGATGGCGTTGGCGAGCGTCTGAGTGACGTGCTCCTGCCCGACCACGTCCGAAAATTTCTGCGGCCGGTACTTACGGGCGATGACTTGGTATGAGGACATGGAGGGAATGGGAGGAATTGTGGGAACGCGGTGCGTTAGGACCGGTCCGAGCAGGCACCGATGAACCAGAGCATGCCCTTCGACTGAGCGAACGAGGCGAGGTGTGGCACCGGATCATGTGAAGAAAAGAAAAACCAGGGTGACCACGGCAGACGGGAGCAGGCTACCGTTGCTGCCTTCCGGCCCTGGCGGGGTTCGCTCGTCCACGTTCCATGGGCCCTGGCGACCCCATTAGAGGCCGGATCAGGAGGTAGCCGCAAGGGAGGAATTCGAGAGAATCACTTTTTCCTTCGCCTTCTACCCTCGCAGTCGGTTCCATTGCGGGTCGCGGTGGCCAGCGACAGTCTCTCGCCCCGAGTTATTATCGGTATCACTATTTATCACTCCGACTCATGCCAAAGCGTACGGACATCCATTCAGTCCTCATCATTGGAGCTGGCCCGATCATCATCGGCCAGGCGTGCGAATTCGACTACTCGGGCACCCAGGCGTGCAAAGCTCTTCGCGAGGAGGGCTATCGGGTCGTTCTGGTGAACTCCAATCCGGCCACGATAATGACCGATCCGGAATTCGCCGACCGGACGTACATCGAGCCGATCACACCGGGTTGCGTGGAAAAAATTATCATCCGCGAACTGAACGAGATGAAACGGACAAGTGCCCAGGGGAAGCTGGTTCTCCTTCCAACTCTCGGCGGCCAGACGGCTCTCAATACGGCCATGTCCCTGCACAAATCAGGAGTTCTCGAGAAGTACGGAGTGGAGATGATCGGAGCAACAGCGGAGGCCATCCACCGGGGGGAGGACCGGGAGGCGTTCAAACAGTTGATGCTCCAAATCGGACTCGACGTCCCGATCTCGGGCACAGCGCACACTTTGGAGGAAGCGCGGGCTGTGGCCGACCGGATCGGTCGCTTTCCACTCATCATCCGTCCGGCATTCACTCTGGGTGGTACCGGCGGCGGCATCGGGTACAATCGTGAGGAATTCGAAGAGATCGCGCGCCGCGGCATCGACCTCTCGCCTGTTTCCGAGATACTGGTTGAGGAATCCCTGCTGGGCTGGAAGGAGTTCGAAATGGAGGTCATGCGGGATCGTACGGACAACTGCGTGATTATTTGCTCGATCGAAAATTTTGACCCGATGGGGGTGCACACGGGCGACTCCATCACGGTGGCGCCGATTCAGACCCTGACAGACAAAGAGTATCAGATCATGCGGGATGCGAGTTTTGCAGTGATCCGCGCGGTCGGGGTGGAGACCGGTGGTTCGAACATCCAATTTGGGATGGATCCCGAGACCGGGCGCATGGTGATCATCGAAATGAATCCGCGAGTAAGCCGCAGCTCAGCGCTTGCGTCCAAGGCCACGGGTTTTCCCATCGCCAAAATCGCCGCGAAACTGGCAGTCGGCTATCGGCTCGATGAGATCCGCAACGATATTACGCGAGTGACGCCTGCCAGTTTTGAGCCGACCATCGACTACGTGGTCACCAAGATACCGCGTTTTGCGTTTGAGAAATTCCCCCAAGCCGACCCGACGTTGACAACGATGATGAAGTCGGTGGGTGAAGCAATGGCGATCGGCCGAACGTTCAAGGAATCGCTGCAAAAATGTCTACGGTCACTCGAGATAGGCCGGAGCGGCCTGGGGGGCGATGGCAAACCGTGGCGAATCGGGACGGAGGTGTATGGAGATCGCGATATTCTTCCGAAAGATCTGATTGCGCGCCGCCTCAGCGTCCCCAATGCGGATCGGATCTTTTTCATCCGCCACGCGCTGAGAGCGGAGTTCACACTCGAAGAGATCTACCAGTTGACAAAGATCGACCGCTGGTTTCTGACGCAGATCGCCGAAATTGTAACGTTCGAAGAGGAACTTGCCGCCACTCGCAATTGATTAAGAATCTCATGAACGAAGCCTGGCACGATCGTTTTCAAGCCGTTTGGAAACGGGGCAGCGTGGCGTGGACTGCCGGCCGGCGAACTCCGGCGACGCTTTTCAACACCGACGACGTGGCATTTCTCAAGACGGTGGGTTGCAGTGCTCAGGAGTTGTTTGATTTCATCGAAGATTTTCATGAGTACGGCGAGCCGGATATGACGACTGCGCTGGCTGTCGCGGCCTTGCGCAGAGAGTACTTCCTCCGTGTCCTCGGGGGGAATGCGACCGGTAAGACCGTCCGGATGGAGAGTCTGCCTGCCAAGACAGCGGAGGTGGATGGAATTGCTTGGCTTCCACGTCTCATCGCAAAGGCCCGCCTGAAGCTGCGGGGAGAAATGCCGGCTGACCTCATGTACGGATGTGCCGGTGATCGTCCGTTTTTGAGGCGAATGAACATGGATCTCCCTGGATTTCTGAAGCTGGTGGCGGAGAATGGAGCGGATGATCGCCACATTGTGGACGCAGTCAAACGGCACGCGGCAGCGGCTAGGTCGTGAATTGACAGCTAGCGGATCTCCCTGGACGCTCTCGGCTGATTCGATTCCCGCATTCATGTCCGAACAAAGCACCCAGCCCCATAAAACCTTTCGTGGGGCGTACTGCGCCCATTTCAATTGTTCGCCCGAACGTTTTGTTGACTCCGTGTTCTGGCATGCTCTCTACCGGCATGCACTGCCACTGGCTTGGCCCATCTGGCTGATGAAGCGCGATTTCTTCAAGGAAGACTTCGCTGTGATCGACACGTTCGGCAGCGCAGGCACCACGCGGCAAGTGACGCAGGCGACAGGTGAATTTAGCGGATCAAGCCGGACGGGCGGGGGATTTCTTCGACGCATTCTGCGTGTGAGAATCTCCGGCACCCGGTTGACTGGGATCCACGATCAACTGGTTTCGCGGATGGCGGCAGACGTCCCGGCGAAGCAAACCCAGCCGGCGCCCATCACTTCGTTTTCAACCATGCGCCCTGCTTCGGTCGGGGCCACTTCCCGGGGCATTGCGACCGCTGGCCCCGCAGAAGGATTGTCCTTGATCAATCGTCGGTGCCGATCCGCCCACGACGAGATCACCCGTGGGAAGCCACTGGATGTAGTGCTTAGGGATCTGGGAATCTCCGAGGAGAAGTTGCTGGAACATCTCAAGCAGAACAGTCCCGCCAATCCTCAATACGCGTGGCTACACGACTACTTGAAGCGCGATCGACGCCTGACTGAACTCGCTCGGGATAACGAGGTGCTCTCACGCAAGGTAACCAGCCTCACCCTCGAAGTGGACCGCCTTAAAGAAACTTTGATTCGGATCCCGTAAGCTCGACGCGGCGATCTGCGACGCGGCCGGAGATGGATGTGTTGGGGAGGGATGTTGCAAAGCGGGGGCATCGCGGCGATTTCAGCACTTCTCATTCCGCCGTTCGCATCCGAAGAGGCAAAATTGGAACCGCATCTTCACAGGGTTTAGGGATGTCGACCGAGGCATCAAAGGAAACAAAGTCGGATTGAATGGGTGCGATCAAACAATGGAACGGCCCTGATGCCGTGGAGAAACCCGCAGAGAGTAGCGGCCCTCCGCGCATCGGATACGAACGGGCGCCCCAAACACTCGGGTCAGATTGCGGGAGGTGAAAACCGTATCACAGGGACCCTGCAGCACTGTTTTCCCCTTTCGGAGGCATAAAGCGTGAGTGAAGGCGGGAACGACCTCCTCGATGTGGTGAGTCACTAGCACGATCGTCGGCGCTCTGCAGCCGCGGGCGAGCCGGTCAACGAATGCCAGGAAGTGTTCGCGCGCCACGGGATCGAGCCCGGCACAGGGTTCATCGAGAATCAGGAGCCGCGGACGGGCCATTAACGCCCGTCCGATCAGGATCCGCTGGCGCTCGCCCTGAGACAGTACGGACCAGGGCCTCTCTGCGAGTGTCGAACACTCCACCCGAGCGAGGATTCGGCGCGCCTCAGACTGTTCCCTTCGGTTAGGCCGGCCCCAGTAGTCAATCATGGCATGCCGGCCACTGGCGACAGCGTCGAGAGCTGGCTCGGTATCGGCCATCATCTGGCGCAACGCGGAACTGACCAACCCGAGGCGCTTCCGCATATCGCGCCAGTCGCGCTGGCCGTAGGTTTCTCCGAGCAGACAAATGCTTCCCTCCGTCGGCATCAGGTAGCCGGTCAGCGCCGACAGCAGGGAAGTTTTTCCCGATCCGTTCGATCCGAGGATCACCCAATGTTCGCCGCGACGAATGCGCCACGAAATATCGTCCAGAATTATCACCCCATTTCGGCGGATGCTCAAATCAGATATCCGCAGAACGTCCCGCTGTTTTGCCAAGGCCATGTGGATCCAAGGGTAAGCCGGCTCCCGGGCGGCACGCCAAGCATGAAAAAATGAATCTATTCCTCCTAACGGAGTGACGCCATTCCGATTGGGCTGAGAGATTCGCCCAGGGAAGGCCTGGCTTTGAGGCGTTTTTACCCTACGATCGGAGGTGGTTGGGGATCCAACGTGTGTGGCTGCTACGCAGTCAGTCGCCTCCTGGCTGCCGAGTTCGAGGGAAATCCTTCGAGGATTCGGGCTTGCCCTCACTCTCAAATACGGCAAACTTGAAGGTATTCGGTACTAAGCCATTTTAATTCTCTTGCAGACGCTTCCGATTCATCCGAGCTCCGCGCCCGCTCGATCCCGTAAAGGTGCCAATGCGGTCTCTTCGAAGAGCCCTGCCCGGCCACAGGCAATATTGCAGCCCACCGGGGTTCCGGCCAGAGCGGTGGCGATTGTCACGATCGTCACGCCATTCCTCGTTTTTTTGGGTGCCGTCTATTGGTTTTTCGGAAATGGGATTTCGGCGCTTGATCTCGGCCTTTGCATGGGGATGTACGCCGTAACCATGCTCGGGATCACCCTCGGATATCACCGGCTATTCACTCACCGTAGTTTCAAGTGTGTGGCCGCCGTCAAGGCGTTCCTTGGAATCGCGGGCGGCATGTCCGCTCAAGGGCCAGTCATTTTTTGGTGCGCGTGCCACCGGAAGCATCACCGACACAGTGACGAGGAAGGGGATCCACATTCTCCCCATTATTCTGGCGGGGGATGGCGGGGGATCCTCAAAGGTTGCTGGCATTCTCACGTTGGTTGGATGCTCGGACACGCGCATGAGCCTTATTTCCGACTTGTTCCAGACCTGATTCGCGACCGCATGGTCCTCCGGCTAAGCCAGCTTTATTTTTGGTGGGTCGTAGCCGGAATCGTGCTTCCAGGAGTCCTTGGCGGGCTTTGGACTCAGAGTTGGGCCGGTTTTTTCACAGGCGTGCTGTGGGGAGGTTTCGTACGACTATTTCTCGTTCATCATTCCACCTGGAGCATCAATTCCGTCTGTCACCTGTTTGGAGCCCGTAACTACGATACGGGCGATGAGAGCCGCAATAATCTTGTCTGCGCACTACTGACGTTTGGCGAAGGATGGCACAATAACCATCACGCGTTTCCGACGTCCGCTCGCCATGGACTCCGTTGGTGGCAGCTGGATGTCGTGTATCTCCTCATCTGCTCCCTGAGGATTTTCGGGCTCGTATGGGATGTACGCCTCCCCGACGAAATCCGGGTGGAAGGCCGCCCTGCGGAATCTGTCTGACAGAATCTCTTTCTTTCGGGCAATCCCAATCCGCAGAGATTCTTGTTTGAATGCTATGATTCGCAGGCCGGGAGCGTTTCTAGCCGCTCTCTTCCTTATCGCAACTGCCGCCACCTTCGTTTCGGCTGAAGAAACGAACGCGGCTCGACTCAGACGGGGACAGATCCTTTACATCGCCAATTGCTCTCTGTGCCACCAGCTGACAGGCCGCGGCGCCGCTGAAAGCTATCCTCCGCTCGCTGGATCCGATTACCTGAAGGATCATCGGACCAATTCGATCCTCGCCATTGTTCAAGGAATGAGCGGTCGGATCACCGTCAACGGCAGGTCCTTCGATAACCAAATGCCCGCAGCCGTGCTGGACGATTCATCCGTGGCGGACGTCCTAACCTTTGTGTACAACTCCTGGGGTAATCCGGGCGGCGATTTTTCCACCGAAGAAGTGCGCCAAGTCCGGTCCCGTTCCACGTTCAAGACGTACGAGGATCTCGTTAAGGCCAATGAGTATCCCCCCATTCCCCGCGCACCCGAGGGGTTTCAAATCCGCGAACTCGCCCGACTCAAGGATTTTGCAACGCGCATCGCAAGCGACGGTCAGGGTCGGCGCCTGTACCTGTTGAGTCCCAATGGACACGTCAGCCGCCTCGACATCGCCTCCCGCGCGCTCACGAATCTGTTTCGTGCTGACGATTATATTGACGCATCGCGCGGAAGCCCAAGCACCCTTGGGATGGCGCTGGATCCGCAAGGCCGTCTTTGGATCACCTGCAATCAGCGAAACGAAGCAGTCCGGCCGTTCCAGACCAACGAGGTAACGATTTTTTGGACCTCCGGTACCTCAGCGCAGGGCGATCCGATTAAGCCGGTGCCCTGGTTTCGAACGAGCTACCCATGGGGGATCGGTCCTTACAACCACGGAGTATCACACCTCACGTTCGGGCGCGATGGACTCTTGTACGTCAGCAGCGGCTCCCGCACCGACGGCGGCGAAGCGGGAAATGACGACCGGCTCGGTGCAATGGGGGAAACGTCCATTACCGCCGCTCTCTGGCGTTTTAATCCCAAGTCAACCACTCCTGAAATCGAAGTGATTGCGCGTGGGATTCGCAATGCATGGAGTTTTGCCTGGGACGGCGATGGTCAACTTTTCACGGTGAGCAATGGTCCCGATCAACATGCCGGGGAGGAAATGGATTGGGTTCGGCCGGGAAAGAACTTACATCATGGATTTCCATTTCAATTCGAAGACTGGCCCATCGGGAGAAAGGCATACCCCCATACACCGGAAGCGCCGCCTAACCTTCAATTTGCCCATCCGGTGGTCAATCTTGGACCCGATGGATGGTTTTCTGGAAAAGCAGGGCACACCTTTCACCCTCATTCTTCGCCTGCGGGGATGGTGTGGCTGGATGGCTCCTGGCCAGAATCGGTTCGGAATTCCTTCCTGATCGGCCGCTTCGGCAATTTAATCAAGGCGGTGGAGGATCGCGATGTTGGATTTGATGTGCTGAGTGCTCGAATGGAAAAAACCATCACCGGGGATTTCGCAGCCCATACGCACAGGTTCCTCGCCCCGTTGGGCAGGCCGATCGACATTCATATGGCTGGGGGTCGCATCTATATTCTCGAATACACACGCCCGACGACTTTCAAGGATCAACGCGGATGGCTTCCGGGGCGCGTGCTGGAGCTAACGCCTTCTCGGGCCGCGGCGAAGGCACCCTAGAGATTCGATGAGGGGGGCGTCTTACTTTTCCAAACTGAGCACTGCTGCAGGATTCCCGCTTCCTCTAGCGTCCCAACTCTGGCTCAATCTCTTGCCCGGTTTCGGCCGGTTGTCTACAAGCTATGAATCTTGCCACTGCCCTTCTTAAACCCGGCGAGGCCGACCGCCATGCGGCCGGACACCCATGGGTGTTTTCCAATTCAATCCTGCGCTTGACGGGAGCCGTTGCCGACGGAGACGTCGTCCAGGTCAAGGATCATCGCCAGCGCTTATTGGGGGTGGGCTTTTACAATTCAAAATCGAAGATCTCTATCCGCCTCCTGTCGCCAGATCGAGTCGCTATTGACCGTTCTTTTTTTGAGCATCGCCTCCGATCCGCACTCGCTGTGCGGCAAAAGCACCTGCCGGAGGCGACCTCGTACCGTCTGGTAAACGGTGAAAGTGATTTCCTTTCAGGCCTCATCGTCGATCGATACGAGGACGTTCTGGTACTGCAAACCAGCTCGCTCGGAATGGACATCCGGAAGGCTGAAATCGTTTCGGTGCTGCGAGATGTGCTCAACCCCCGAGTTATCATTGAGCGCAATGACCAGGCAGCGCGGAAATTTGAAAGTCTGCCTGTGACGAACGACGTCCTCTTCGGAGACGCCCCCGCATCGCTCCCCGTAAAATTGAATGGCCTCGTCTTTGACGTGGACCTCCAGGCCGGGCACAAGACGGGACTTTATCTCGATCAGGTTGCCAACTGGCAAGCGGTGGCTCAGGCGGCGCGCGATGCCGTCGTGCTCGACTGTTTTAGTTTCGTCGGAGGATTCGCCCTGCATGCGGCCCGGGCGGGTGCCCGCAGTGTTCTTGGCTTGGATCAGAGTGCGGATGCCATCGCTGCCGCCAATCGCAATGCCGTTGTCAATGGCGTCGCCGAACGCTGTCAATTCGAGGCGGCGAACGTCTTCGACTGGCTGAAAGCCCGGAGCATGACGGGGCCCCATGAGAAATTAGTGCCTCAGTTTGATCTCATCATTCTCGATCCTCCGTCCTTCACTCGGACCCGTGCCGCCGTGGCGGATGCCCTCCGTGGCTACAAGGAGATTCATCTCCGCGCACTTAAACTGCTCAAGCCAGGTGGCACGCTCGCGACATTCTGCTGCTCCCACCATGTGGACTCGGTCCTTTTCCAGGAGGTGATTCTGTCTGCCGCATTTGATGCCCGACGGATGCTTCGACGAGTGGCCACCTACAGCCAGGCGCTGGATCACCCGGTGATACCCGCAATTCCAGAGACGGAATATTTGAAAGGTTTCGCATTCGAAGCGGTGCGGTAGGCGTTTCCATGTGAATTGACTCCGGATGCCGACCCGCTAGTCCTCCATCCTGGTCGCGGAAGATTCCGAGCTTGGCCAAAACTACGATTTGCGATCATCCCATGCCCAAGGTTACGCTATTACCTCAAAACCTCTCCGCCGAGGTTAAATCCGGTGAATTGTTGCTGGCGGCGGGCGAGCAAGCCGGAGTGGAAATGGAGGCAGGCTGCTTTAATTGTGAATGCGGCACCTGCGCGGCGGAAATTGTCAGCGGTATGGAGAATTTGAATCCTCCCACGCCGGAGGAACTCGATGTTCTCGATCAGTGGAACCGGGATCCTGAAAAATATCGGCTGACCTGTTGCGTCAAGATTCTCCAAGGAGAAGTTGTGCTGCGACAGTCCCATTAATCACAGTCCGGTCCTTGGTCTGAAGTTGAGGACCAACGTTGTAGTCGAAACCGACCAAGTTTCCCGCGCTGAGTGAGCGTTGGTATACATTTCGGCCATTCACAAACACCATCGCTATCACTCCATCTCCACCGCACTCAGGGCTGCGATCAGCAATGTGTCCGTGGATCCGGACGTTGTCGGTGACCGTGCTCACCCGCGCCGGACCGCCTGTAGAGAGTTTCTGTGACTGCTGTGAGAATTAGACCCGCAGTGGCAGTTTTCATGAACGGATGGGATCCTTTTGTTTCGCAGCGCGGTCAGAAAAAGGCAAGCGTCAGCGACCTGCTGTCGGTGAACCGATCGCATTGACGAACCGACCGAGCCAATAGCCCAGGACATACTCATCGCCCGCGTATTCCGTTTGGCCGCCATCGCCGCCATTCAGTACAAATGGATGTCTATTGCAACGCATCACCGGCCGTTCCCCCGGCGGCAATAACTCGACCGTCTCTTGCCCGCGAAAGTTATCCGGCATCTTCGTCAAATCCTTCCGGTGCGCGTTTTCCACCCGCCAACTCACCGTGTCGAGGGGCCATCCGCGCAAGGTCCAGACTGCGCCGGCTGCGTCAAAGTCTGGCAGACCGCAACCGGCTGTCACAAAATTCCAGAACGGATAGCGCTCGACCTTTTCAAACTCCCAATGGTCGGCGACGGACTGCTGGTAGAGCGTAGCGAGCTGCTCTGTAAACGGAAACCGGCACAACACCCAATAGGTTACAAATCCCAACTCATCGTCGGAATGATTCCAAGTGTCCCCCATGGTTATCCCCTGATGAACGAGCCCCAGCGTCGGCTTCAACAGTCTCATGGAGGAGACAATGTTGGTCAGGTAGCCGTGGTGATCGAATAGGTCGATTGCTTTCTGCCGGTAGGACTCCTTTTTAGTCAGCGCGTACGCGAACTGCAGCGTAGCGGTTAGTTCCCCACTGTTAAGGCGGCGATCGTAGGCAGCAGGCGGAAAACGATTCACATAGTCCGGGTGCCATCTGCCCCAAAGAGTCGGTTTTCCGTCGACGTCCACCAGATAGAGATTGTTGCGCACGATGTGATCCGCAATTTGATCCACAACGGCGATTATTCGCTGCTTTTCCGCGGGCGTTTCGGTGGCGCATTCCCACAACACCGCATACGCAAACATATGAGAGGCAATCTCGTCGCTCGATGTGTGAGCCTTCCAGTCCCAGCCAGTTTCTGGAGACGGATGCCAGCGATCCACATCCGAAACCTTGAAGCCGGTTCTCTCAAAAGTGCGGGCAGGAAAACCCCGGTTGGTGTGAATCGATTGTTGTCGTTCGAGAGCTGCGAATGTCTCCCACGCCCAACGTTTTGCCTGAGGTTCCTTGGTTACCGCGTACCGTAGCGCCTGGCTCGCCAGCCAATAACTGCTCCAACCGCCATCATTGTCGGTGTCGATCATTTCGCCACTCGCCACATCGCCCGGAACGGACAACCGCCGTTCCGCACTGAATCCATATCGGATGTGTCGTGACCGAATTTTACTCTCAAACTCAGCCACTTTTGCTTCGAGTGTCGTCATCCGAAATTCAATCTTGCTCAGTCCGGTCCTCGTTAGAACCCACACGTCACCCGTCGGATTCACAGTGAGATCCACCACAAAATCATCGGGCAGCCAACGGCGACCCGCAAAATATCGGAAGCGAGTTTCTCCGAGGAGTGGCATCGCCATCGCCGCATTCGTCGGATCCCCAGCGGTTGCCGCCTCAAAGAAGACGCCGCGAGCTGTTCCGACCCACAACCCATTGGCGGCGACCCGCAGACAGGTGATGTCCGTCACCGGCAGATTCGTCTGCAAGGGTGTGGAGGATTCGCCGTTGGAAATTTGAACTCCAAAATATCCAGCGACACCGCCCACCAGCAATTCCCCGTCCCGAGCGGCCAATGTCGCGCCGGATTGGATTGGTCGATTCCATTGACTGCGATCTCCCGGGAGGAAGGCGCCTAACTCTTCATCCGCAACAAAGAAAAAGCCCCTGGCATCGGGCAATAGACGCCACTGACGCACCGTGGGCGGCACCGGCAGCATCTTTAACCGATCGTTGTGCACGGCCGCGAGCCGCCCCGGCCCAGCCAACCAGATCACGCCGTCATATCCAACCGCAATCGAATCGTACAAGCCACGGGGAACGGTGCCACGCGGCTTGCCGGCATCCGCATTGGACAACCAGACATCATCGAGCAGGTAGTACAGCTCCCCGGCCGGAGACAGCGTAATATCCCGCGGAACAGTGTCTGCCAGCGGCCGGAAGTTTCGGTCACGCACGAGACGGTTCCCATGAACACGCGCGACACCGAGGTCAGTCAACACATACGCCACTCCGTCCTGATCGATGCACAGCTTTCTAAGGATTGCATTGGTCAATTCGGGCGATCGGGTGAATTTTACCGACGCTTCCTGCCAGAACGGCACATCCGGCACGGCACCGCGGACTGAGCCAGCAAGCAGAATTGAGAGAAGGAGAAGGTGTGGAGAGTGCCAATGCACAACCGAACAATGACACGCGTCCAAGTGCCAAACCAAGGCAGATTTTCAACCCCTCCTCGCGTTGTGTTGCTGATATCGCACCGAGACGTTATGCCGACTTGGAAAAAGAGTGACACCGGCAGGCCCCTCTCCTCGGCCGTCCCCGCATCCGATGCGGGGAGAGGGGTCATTTAGATTCCAGTCGTTGTATCGTTCGCGTTAAGCCGGCTGCAAGCCGGCGCTCCAGCTCGCTCCGTGCGGATCAGTAATTCGCTTGAGAAGTGCTTCGATCAATTCATCCGCAGTGTCGACGGCCTTAACCCCGGAATCATCCACAAGGCCAAATCCACGGCCCCAGGCGGGACCATTCACCACCGTGAGATCTGTACGGCATTCACGTCGCTGTTGGTCTCCTTTTGAGAAAACATCGTCCCGACTTCCATCCACCTCATACTTCCAGCCCACAAGCAACGCGTTCGAATACCATTGTCGTAACGACGCAAGGATCTTCGGTGTAGGTTCGAGTTCGACGAGCAACGTCCCATCCCGGGTCGACAATTTTCCGGCCTTCACTCTCGACAGGTTCCCGGAGGAATCCCGTTTCCAGGCGCTTCCAAATCGGAAATCACTCACGGCCGCCGCGTGGAATAGCGCAACCCGGTCTTGCGTCGCGTAGGTTCGTAAGCGGTTTAGAAGATCCACCGTGGTGGTGAATTCCTCGACGGCAACGCGTCTCACCGGCAACGGAGAGGTCGCGAGTTTGCCGCGCAACAATCGGACATCATGACCTGCGTCAGCGATGCTATTGGCCAACCGGGTCCCCAAGGTCCCCGTCGAAAAATTCGTCAACCGCCGGACCTCATCCAACGGTTCATAAGTGGGACCCGCCGTCACCAGGCAACGCATGGTGATAGAGTAATTGTGCGGCAAGAATCCGAAACCGGAATTTGGCGAAAAGCGCTTCGGGGGGGTGAGCGGTCGCAAGAAGATCGATGTTGCCTTCGAACTATTTTCTCATCCCCCACCCAAGTACTAACTGAACGCCGGTGAGAAACGTCAAGATATAGACGAGACGGCTGAAGAGGACCTCGGGGATTCGGCGATTCAGCCAGACGCCCAGCCAGACACCGGCGGGAACGAGGGGGAGCAGGATCAGGCCTTTTAAGAGGAGCGGTTCGGTGATGAAACCGCGGGCGATAAAAAACGGCATCTTGATCCAATTCACCCAGGTGAAAAGCAGGACGGTGGTGCCAACATAAATCTCTTTGGGCATTCGTTGCGGAACCAGGAACAGAGCGGCTACGGGCCCAGCGCCGTGGGCGAAGGTGGAGGTTAGGCCGATGCCGATGCCGCAAGGAACACCCAGGCGATGTCCCGGAGACAAGATCCCTTCCGCGGCAAAGACGCGTTCCTTGACGAGTTGCCACACGACAAATCCGAGGGCGAGGCAACCGATCAGAATATTCAGCTGGCGTGGAGAAAAACTTCCCAGAAAGAAGGAGCCGAGGATTACTCCGCCGACAACTCCCGGGAGCAGATACCTTAGATTTTGGACATCCCATTTACGCCAATAGTGCCAGAGAGAGAAAGCATCGCCGGCGCAGAGCAACGGCAGTAACAAGCCGAGAGCTTCCTCCGCTCCGAAAGCCAGGCTGCATAGGGGCATGGTGAGCATGCCCAACCCTCCTCCGAACCCAGCCTTCGCAAGACCGATGAACAAGACGGCGAGGGCGGCGGCAAGTTGGGCAGAAAGCGTCAAGTCAAAGACGAGATCCGGGTATTAATCGGAGCTCGGAAGGAGGTTTTAATTCGTGTAGCCCATTTCCTGCCACCATTCCTCCAGTTCATCCACGCCGAAATCAGCGAGCACCTCGTCGTCTGCTTCGAGGCAAGGCGCTTTGCGTTGTCCGGTGAGAGCCACCATTTCGGCATAGGCCGTGGGGTCTTGTGTGACATCGATCGATTCAAATGGGATCTCGCGAGTTTGCAGCCATTCAATGGCCTCATCGCACCAGGGGCAACTTGGTTTGATGAAAAGGCGGATGGATTTCGGATTCATTGCGATCAGCAAGTCAGAACCACTTCTAGGGGTCGGTCTAGGGTCGTCTAGGGGTCGGTCAATAGTATTGTGCTTTTTTCGACCGGGAGGAGATTAGGTGCGCTGAGGGTCGGTTGGGGAGCCCTATTTTTCGAAATCCTGCGAATCTCTCGCTTCCGCCGGAGAATCGCACTCGCTAGTGTAACGGGCGTTTCACGGAATTCATCATGAGTACACCGAAAGCGACAAAGGCAATCAAAGCGCCGACGAATATCACGTCGTACCTTAAGGAGAACCGCATTTTCAAGCCATCCCCGGCCTTTAGTGCAAAGGCACTAATCCGATCGATGTCGGAATACAAACGGCTTTGGACGGAGTCGGTGAAGACTCCGGATCGTTTTTGGGGCCGGATGGCGCGAGCGGAGCTTTGTTGGTTCACACCCTTCAAGAAAGTGCTGGAGTGGAAGGAACCTCAGGCGAAATGGTTCGTCGGTGGGCGGTTAAACGTGTCCTACAATTGCCTGGACCGTTGGTTGGGCACGGCGACAGCCAACAAAGCAGCCCTCATCTGGGAAGGCGAGCCGGCGACGGATGGGCGGCCCGGGGAAGAGCGGGTGCTGACCTATCAGCAATTGCACCGGGAGGTGTGTCGTTTCGCGAATGTCTTGATCCGAAATGGGGTTGGCAAGGGTGACCGGGTGATCTTGTACCTTCCAATGGTTCCGGAGGCGGCGATTGCGATGCTGGCGTGCGCCCGGATTGGGGCGATTCACAGCGTGGTGTTTGGAGGGTTCAGCGCGCAATCGGTTGCGGACCGCATCCATGATTCGCAAGCCAAAGCGGTGATCACAGCGGATGGTGGATTCCGTCGTGGAGCCGTCGTTCCATTGAAGAAGAATGTAGACGACGCACTGACTCTCAAGGACGGGGACGGAAAACTTCTGACACGGACGATCGAGCGGGTGATCGTGCTGAAGCGGACGGGTCAGGAGGTGCATATCGAGGAAGGGCGAGATGTCTGGTGGCATCGGGAGTTGGAGTATGTGGATTCCAACTGTCCTCCGGCGAAGATGGATTCCGAGGCTCCGTTATTTATCCTGTACACGAGCGGTTCCACGGGGAAGCCGAAAGGAATCCTGCACAGCACGGCGGGATACCTGCTTGGAGTGAAGTTGACCTCCAAGTACGTGTTCGATCTTCGGGAAGAAGACGTGTACTGGTGCACGGCGGATGTCGGTTGGGTGACAGGGCACAGCTATATCGTATATGGGCCGTTGGCCAACGGAGCGACCGCGCTCATGTACGAAGGGGCGCCGAACTGGCCGGAGCCGGATCGTTTCTGGCGAATCATCGAAAAATACAAGGTTTCAATCTTGTACACGGCTCCGACGGCGATTCGGGCCTTTATGAAATGGGGAGATGAATGGCCGAAGAAGCATGATCTATCTTCCCTCCGATTGCTGGGTTCAGTCGGAGAGCCGATCAACCCAGAGGCTTGGATGTGGTACTACAACGTGATTGGTGGCGGGCGCTGCCCGATCGTCGACACGTGGTGGCAAACCGAGACCGGGTCGATTCTTATTTCGCCATTGCCTGGCGCGACCCCCTTGAAGCCCGGCACCGCCACCCTTCCTTTCTTTGGCATCCTGCCTGAGGTCGTCGATGATAACGGGAAGGCCGTGTCGCGAAACACCGGGGGCAAGCTGGTGATACGAAAACCCTGGCCTTCCATGCTGCGGGGCATCTGGGGAGATTCAAAACGGTACAAGGAAACCTACTGGACCGAGGTCAAGCACTCCTATTTCACGGGCGACGGATGTCGTCAGGATACAGACGGCTATTACTGGATCGTGGGGCGGATTGATGACGTCCTGAATGTCGCAGGACACCGGATTGGGACGGCGGAGATAGAAGGCGCCCTGGTAAGTCATCCGTCCGTCGCCGAGGCAGCCGTGGTCGGGCGGCCGGACGAATTGAAGGGTCAGGTGCTGGTTTGTTTTGTCACGCTCAAGACGGGGACAAAGACGTCCTCCGAACTCAAGACAGAGCTTCGCAATCATGTAGGCAAGGAAATCGGGGCAGTTGCGAAGCCGGACGACATCCGATTTACGGATGCATTGCCGAAGACACGTTCGGGGAAGATCATGCGGCGATTGCTGAAGCAGGTTGCGACGGGGGGCGAGATCAAAGGGGACACGTCGACGCTTGAAGACCTCAGTGTGTTGGCGAAGCTTTCGGCGAGTGGAGACGAATGATTCGAGAAGCGGGCACAGGCTGGACGGAGCGCCCCGGATGGGGGCGCTCCGCCGGCGGATTAAGGCCGGAAAACTAATAGTGAGGGGGCTTGGTGGAACTGGCGCGGATGCGATCCAGCTCCTGCCGGTCCAATGAATCCCCGATTCCCTGAAGTCGTTTCTGGAGTGTGTGCAACGCTCGACCCTGTTCAACGATGACGTGGTTCAATTCACCCACTAGTTTCTCAAGGTATGCATGAGAGCGCTCGAGAGCCTCCAGACGGACGCCGATTGGATCTGCGTTCATAATTCGTCCCCTCGATCTGCAAAGAAAAGTTGGTACGCCCTATCGTAGTCGGGGTCGGCGACATCGACGCGCATCTGTCGATCCAGATCATTCGGATCTGAGTTCAGATCCACGGAGATCTCAGTGGCTGCAATGCCGTGCTTTTCGAGCCACACAACAAGAAGTTCCGTTTTGATTGCGGGTCCGGTGAAAAACTCTCTCATGGCTAATTACGGTGTGCGTAGGGCCTCGGTTGTTCGCGTTTAATGTCCGCGACTAATTTTCGTACGATCGGACTGGCACCTCATTGGGACAACCATTCAAAGCGGAATCCGTTGGTATCGGTTCCGCCGGTGAGCACCGAGATTCGCTGATACCGGGCAATTTTTTCGAACGGTGGCAGCCGCGTGAAATCGAGACAACCTGCCACGGCCGGGGCCATGAGGGTTAGTCCATGGGCAACGGCGAGCGGGGCGGATTCCAGCCCCGAAACCCGCATCGCCTCCCAACGCCTGGCACCGGCCTTTGCCACGTCTTCATAAGCGAACAATCCCCGATCCCAGCCGCCCGCGTCGCGCGCGGCCTCGACCACACGGGGCACTGAGCGTAAGCCGTTGGCGGGATCGTCCGTGCGCCGAAGCAATTCCTCGAGAACAGAGGGTTGATCGGCAATGATTACGTAACGGCCGTTGACCCCTATTTCGAGCAAGTGCGCCGGCTCTCCGTCGGCGGCGGGAACCGCGATCCGGTGGAGGGTTTGCCCCAAAAAGAGCCGTTCAGAAAATTCCCCACCGCCCTCGATCATCGCAAGGGTCAGCAAGGCACGAACGCCGACAAGCAGAGCTGCGGGTCTTGGCGATCCAAGTAACGTCACGCGGCCTCCGCTGGCAACGTTCGTGCCGACGGGCAATTCGTAAGTCATGAAGTCGTCACCCAAGGCTTCGGCGATATTGCGGGTCACACTGAATCGTTCATCGACCGATTGCCCGGCGGTTTCGAGGGTCAACCGTAACAATCCAGACATCTGCGGCGAGACCTGGTTGAGCGACTCTTCGAGTGTCTTCCACATCCGGGCGCCGTTGACGCGACCGCGCTGAAATCGAAGCGCCTCCGCCGGGACAGAGCTCAGGGGCGACGCCTCTCGAGGGTCAAAGGCGAGCAACTGAAAAATTCCGCTGCGATGCGCCGCCGGAACATCAAGGAACGCGCGACTTCGGATTCCGACTTCCGAAGCGACAGCGGAGAAAGCTGCCTGGCGGAGAGTGTCGAGCCCCAGTGCAGATCCGACCTGAGCCGGCTGGCCGCCGAGGCTCGCTAACATTCCGAACAACCCGGCGAATTTCTGGTCTAATAGCGGGCGGATAGCCGTGAAATCAAGCCACCCGAAGATTCCTGGAAGCGCTTGGGCGGTCGCCGCTGGAAAACGCAGCCGGTTCGTCGCAGCCGTAGTGCCCGTTGGAGAAAGGCTCGCTGCCAGTGCGGCAGCGGCGGATCGAGCCTCCGCGATCAAAAGAACATTTTGACGCCATCCAAACCACAGCGACTCGGGAGAAACAGATTTGTTGGGAGTCAGGTTTGATGAAGCAGTGGCCTCTCTGGCCCACCCACTCACTGCGACAAACTCGATTCCTGTAAACACGTTTGTCTTCAGAGAGAATCCGGCGGAAGTCCATCTGGTGCGGAGTCCTTCCAGCTCACGTCCCATCGCGGCCTCCTGACCTGAGGTGTCAATGAGTGCTCCCCATGCGGGTGAATTCGAGTTCTCCAATGGAAACCAAGCGAGAGTCACTTGTCCCCGAAGCAGCGGAAGCCACCGCCTGAAATCGATCGATAGCGGATTCTGCCAAGGGGCAACGCCATTGCTCAAAATACACTCGGTGACCTGGCTACGAAACGCGGCCATCGATGAATCACTCCACAGTCGGCCTAAGGGAGAACCCATCAGCCCCGCCTTGGATGCCGGGAAATTTGGAACAGTGACATAGCCAATCGTGTTGGTCGGGAGCCATCCTTCGGCGAATGGAAGCGCAGACACTGCTGCGGCCAACGGCATCAGCGGCAACAGTCCGATCGCAGGGCAACACGACCGCGCCCTGCGGAAAAAACAATGCATCATTCGAATCATAGAATTCTTCCCAGTGTGAATGGGGTGATGCCCCGCGAGCGAGAAAAAGTCGCCGTCGACGAAGCGCATCAGATAACAAAGTCCATCGGGCCCATGGGAACTGAACGGAGTTTTTGAGCGCGGGCGATCAAATCCACCAGGGTGGTCTTCTCCATCATTTGCGCCACGGTGTCCCGCACTTCCTTCATCACGGAGCGAAGCGCACAGCGGGTTTCATCCGGACACGAGCACTTTTCATAGAAGCGCTCGCTGACACAACTTACCGGAGACAGAGCTCCATCGATGTACCGGATAATTCTCGCGAGGGGGATCTCCGCAGGGGCCAAGGCAAGACGATATCCACCTGCCATGCCTCGACGACTCTCGACAAGTCCACTGGATTTTAGGTCATTGAGAATCTGCTCGAGGAAACGCTTGGGAATATTCTGCTCATCAGACAACGTCTGGATCGACACCACCGGTCCGCCGTACCGCTCTGCGAGAAGTTGCATGGCTCGAAGCGCGTACTCGCCTCGGACGGAAAGTTTCATAGCAACACCAGTAGATAATAAACGATCAAATTGATCAAGTATTTCAGTCTCAAATTATTTTAACAGCATTCAGTGCTCATGGTTAATAGGTTACAAATCATTACCATCTCTATTGCATAAGTAGAGATTTGTGCAATCATTCAGGTTCCGTATCCCGGAATTCATTCAGTTTGCCTCACATGGCACGCATCGTTCGAGCATGGTTGTTTGGATCGCTCCTGCTAGGGGCGGCGTTGGGCATTTCCTGCACCGATCCTCATCGCCTGTCGCTGCTGAACGTATCGTTCGATCCGACTCGCGAATTTTTTGGAGAGATTAACGCGGCTTTTTTGAAGAATTGGCAGGCTACCAATGCGACGGTGTTGCGGATCCAGCAATCCCATGGCGGATCCGCGAAGCAGGCGCGCGCGGTAATTGACGGGCTGGATGCGGACGTGGTGACGCTGGCGCTTGGGCACGACATTGACCGGATTTCCGGGGAAACCCGGATTCTGCCGAGTGATTGGCAACAACGATTGCCCAATCATTCCACGCCCTACACGTCAACGGTGGTATTCGTGGTACGGAAGGGAAATCCGAAGAACATTGTGAACTGGCCGGACCTTGTCCGGCTCGGTGTGGAGGTCATCACGCCGAACCCCAAGTCCAGCGGCGGCGCCCGATGGAATTACATGGCAGCGTACGGCTGGGCTCGCCGACAACCGGGTGGGGACGATCGGACTGCTCGGGAATTTGTGGCTCGAATGTTTCAAAATGTGCCCGTGCTTGATTCAGGCTCCCGGGGCGCCACCGTGACCTTTCTTCAGCGAGGCATTGGCGACGTCCTTCTAACGTGGGAGAGCGAGGCACATCAGGCATTATCCCATGCGGAAGGATTGTCGGGTGAAATTGTGACTCCGCCCGAAAGCATCGTGGCGGAGCCCCCGGTGGCTGTGATCGACCGGAACGCGCGAAAGCACGGCGTTCTGCCGCTGGCCGAGTCCTATTTACGGTTCCTTTACACAGAGGAAGCCCAGGGGATCGCGGCTCGGTATTATTTTCGCCCTCAATTGGAGGACGCGGCGGAGAAGGCGGGAGTTCATTTCCCTCCGATTGTACGCTTTACTTTGGCAGAGATCTGCGGTGACTGGCGAACCGTTCACGAGGCGCACTTTGCTACGGACGGGTGGTTTGACCAAATCCAGAGCCGGAGGAGACCGTGAAACAAACCTGCAAAACGCGAAGGCTGCTACCGGGATTCCGACTCACACTCGGGTTCACGCTTTTTTATCTGAGCGTGGTGGTGCTGGTTCCCATGTCTGCGATGATCCTGCGCGGTTCCGGAATCGGTTGGGATGGATTCTGGAAGCACGTGCTCCATCCGCGGGCGATTGCCGCGTATCAGCTTTCCTTGGTCGCGTCATTGACGGCGGCGTTGCTGAACGTTCTGTTTGGCACCTTGGTTGCTTGGGTGCTGGTGCGGTATACATTTCCTGGCCGGCGTTTGATGGATGCGTTGGTGGATGTGCCGTTCGCGTTGCCGACTGCGGTGGCCGGACTCACCTTGGGCAACCTTTACGGACCTCAAGGCTGGATCGGGCAATGGCTCATCCCCATGGGAATTGCCGGAGTGAATTCCCGGTTCGGAGTGGTTATAGCCCTTATGTTTGTGAGTCTCCCGTTCGTTGTCCGCACGGTGCAGCCGGTATTGGAGTCCTTCGAGCAAGAAGTTGAAGAGGCCGCGGCGACCCTGGGAGCGGGGCGATGGAGGACATTTTTCCGAGTGGTGTTGCCGACTCTTCTGCCCTCGATCATCACCGGGTTTGCCCTGGCCTTTGCTCGCGCCTTGGGTGAGTTCGGCAGCATACAATTTGTGTCTGGCAGCATCCCGTTCAAGACAGAGATCGCTCCGCAGATCTTAATCCAGCATCTTGACGAACACGAAACAGCTGGAGCGATTGCTGTGGCGCTCTTCCTTTTGATCATCTCGTTCCTGATCTTGGGAACGATCAATCTCATCGAATCCTGGGCCCGACGTTTCCAAAACTAATTCCCATGGCTGGCAGCGTTCGCAGAAAGCTAACTCCCGCAAATACACGGTCGCGGCGGGGGGCTGATGAATCGCGATTAACGCAATGGATCCTGATCAGCGTTGCGGCGATCTTCGTGGGTCTATTCCTTGTCCTTCCGTTGGTGAGCATGTTTTACGAGGCGTTTCGAAGGGGGCCTATGGCCTATTTTGCCGCCCTCACCCAGGAGAACACGCTGGATTCCATCCGCTATACTCTCACGATCGCACTGCTGGTCGTGCCTTTGAATGCACTGTTTGGCATGGCAGCGGCGTGGGCTCTGACGCGGTTTCAGTTCCGCGGAAAGGCCCTGCTCACCACTTTGATCGACCTGCCGTTCGCAATCTCTCCGGTGGTCGTTGGCGTCATGTTAATCGCTCTGTTTGGATACCAAGGCTGGCTGGGACCCTGGCTGCGCGAGCACGATCTGAAGGTGGTTTTCGCCCTGCCTGGCATGGTTTTGGCCACGGTCTTTGTCACCTTCCCCTTCGTGGCGCGCGAGTTGATCCCCATGATGCAGAGTCAAGGCACCGAACCAGAACAGGCCGCCCTCACCCTCGGCGCAAGCGGTTGGCAGGTCTTCTGGCACGTAACGCTTCCGAGCATCAAATGGGCGCTCCTTTACGGATTAATCCTGACCACTGCCCGCGCCATGGGAGAATTTGGCGCGGTGTTCGTCGTCAGCAATCGCATCGCTGGCGAAATGCCCATACCGCTTTGGGTGGATAATTTGAATGCTGATCACCGGGGATCCGATGCCTTCGCGGTTGCCAGCCTGCTCGCCTTTCTCGCACTGGGAACACTCATGCTCAAGGCATGGTTAGAATCTCGACACCAACGGGAGGAGGCCGCCGGTATGTGGATAACGGCCGCTCCGGTCGTCAACTCCGGCGAGTCCGAAACGGCCTTCACTTCCAACACTCCCTCATGAGCATCGAGTTGCGCAATATTTCCAAGCGGTTTGGCGACATCACCGCCGTTAAAAATATTTCCTTCACCGTTGGCGAAGGCGAACTCGTCGGCCTCCTCGGACCTAGCGGCGGTGGAAAGACCACCGTTCTCCGCATGATCGCCGGCCTTGAAACTCCGACCGAAGGGGACCTGTTTGTCCGTGGTCGGCGGATGAATGATGTTCCCGTCCAGACCCGGAACATCGGCTTCGTTTTCCAGGGGTATGCCCTGTTCAAGACGATGACTGTTTTTGACAATATCGCCTTCGGACTAAAGATTCAGAAGCAACGACCTATTGACATCACGGCCCGTGTCGAGGATTTGGTGAAAACCTTGGGTTTGGAAGGACTGGAGCGGCGGTTCCCTCATCAGTTGAGCGGCGGACAGCGGCAACGGGTCGCCATCGCCCGCGCCCTCGCCCCAAAGCCAAACGTGCTTCTCCTCGACGAACCTTTTGGGGCGGTCGATGCCAAGATTCGACAGGAACTCCGTGAGTGGCTGGTGCAACTTCACGACGAACTGAATGTCACCACTGTCTTTGTCACCCACGATCAGGAAGAGGCAATGGAAGTCTCGAATCGAATTCTAATTTTCAGTCGCGGCAACCTCGAACAGCTCGGCACTCCGCGCGAAGTCTATGAACAACCGCGAAACGAATTCGTCGCCCGCTTCATCGGGGTCATGAACGTGCTGGAAATGACGGTTTCTGGCGGCGTCGCCCGGCTGGGCGGACTCTCCTTCCCAGCCCACGGCCAGTCCGAAGGTCAGACGCTACGGATCGGCTTCCGGCCTTACGCAGTGCAGGTCTCGTCGTCCCCCAGCGAATACCGCCACCAGGCCTTGCTCAAGCACACTTATTTTCTTGGGATTATGCTCCGCCTCGAACTCGAAACACCCGATGGCCTGGTGGTCCGGGCGCGGATGAGCAAGGAGGACTACGCCCGCTTGAGCTTGCAGGACGGCATGGACGTGAGTTTCCAGATTCGAGAATACCGAGTATTAGCCCGTGAAGGGGAAAATCTAACGCCGGAGGTTTCCATCGCCCATCCCACAGTACTCGGCGAAGGGATCTAGCGTTGGGTGTTCACAGTAATCAATACTCCTCGCCCATCTGTTTGTCCCCATGCTCCGGGTTGGGGATGAGTGTGCGGGGCTTGGTCTTGGAAAGTTTGCGATGCCGAGCCCCCAAGTCGAACAGATTGGTCCGCTTGATTTTGACGACGACTTTACCCACGTCCATAGAGTGCCCGATCCAAGGAGACCGGGCAAGCACAGGATCATGGCATTGCTAGATGCCAAGTGTCCTTCCGGGACACGTGATCCGGAGAATGTTAGACGGACTAATCGACCCGAAACTCACTTCCCAATGCGTGGGTTGCCGGTGAACCGCCATTCAGGAATCGTGAATAGTCCGGGTCCTCGAGGAGATGCACCTTGGAGGAACCCTCCACATTCCGGCGAATCATGAATTTCAATTCATCAAGATCGGTGGACCATCGCCCGCCATTGAAAAATTCGATCCCAGAAAATTGAATCTTGTAGAGAGCGCTCTTTGTATAGCATGTGCCCAGGTGTATATGCCGATATCCGGCTCGTGCGAAACGAGCCACCGCTGAGGTCATCATGTACAATCCAAGACTGCTGGAGAAGTATTCAAGCTCGTAAAACGCGTAGTAGTAATAGGCAATCCGAGGCTCATCGAGATACATCAGAACGCAACCTAACTCGTGCCTCTCTCCATCCCGTGTGACTTGAAACTGGAGAACATGCGATACGACCGGGGACGCCATCAGGCGATTCAGTCGTTCTTCCGGCATCACTTCTACCCCAAATCGTTCTCGTGCAAAGTGCAACCACCGACGCCGCCGATCGTCCGAGAAGTCGAACTCCGAACGAGGGGTCAGCAGGACTTCGACATCCTTGAATTTGCCCAGGATGCGCCTGTTTTCCGAGGACGGAGAAAATGCATTCAAGTGGACCCGAAGATTGCGGCAGAGATAGAAGCGATCCAGCAGGGGCGATCCCGGCAGAAAGCCTCTGGCAAAGAAGTCAGCCGGCGTTTCGCCACGTTCTGGAAACGCCCACACGATGTACGGATATAGATAGCGCGAATAATCCGGGGGCGCTTCAGAAAAGACCAGGCGCATGCGATGGGAGGCATGTTACCGAATCCAACAAGAGTCGCCAGAACAAAGGGTTCGACTTACACGGTGATGCGGGGGAGGCGGCTTCGCCAGCCGGTCAAAATATCGTAACTCACACTGCCTTTCCATCGGGCGAGGTCGTGGGCCGTTATTTCGAGAGATCCCTGCGCCCCCATCACCACAACCTCATCCCAGCGGGCAGCGTCGGCAATGGGGGTGATATCCACCGCAAAGGCATCCATGGCCACGGAACCCAATATCGGCGCCTGCTGACCGCGAACCAGCACCCAGCCCGCGTTTCGAATCCGAGGAAATCCGTCCCCATAGCCCAGGGGGACAATTCCCACCCGCCGAGGGCCCTCTGCTTTCCAGCGCATCCCGTACCCCACCGCGTCACCGCTCTCCAGGGTTTTCACCACGGAGAGGCGGGCCTTAACGGTCATTACCGGCTCAATGCCGGAAATCCGCCGACAGACGGTCGACGGATAGACGCCGAGGGGCAGAATGCCGAGGCGGACAAGATTGAAGTGGGTCTCGGGCAGATCGAGGAAGCCGCCGCTGTTGGCCGTGTGCAGCCAACGGGGTGCGAGGCCACACCGGTGGGCGAGAGTCACGACCTCTTGAAACCGGGCTAATTGCTGGCGTGCGAACGTTTTGTCGGACTCATCGGATTGCGCGAAATGAGTGAACAAACCGTCGCAAACCACGCCCTGAGCGTTGATCGCCACGGAGAACAGGTCTTCCATCGCAGTCCAGCGCGCTCCATAGCGGCTCATGCCGGTGTCGACTTTGAGGTGCAGAGGCAATCGGGTGCCACGTTCGCGGCCTAGCTGATCCCAGGCTCTCGCGGTGTCGGGCTCCCCAGTTGCAACCGTCAGTCGGTGGTTGGCGCACCAGGGCAGTTCCTCCGGCAGGCGCTCGCCGATCATCAGAATTGGCGCTTGAATGCCCGCATCGCGCAAGGCGAGTGCTTCATCGAGCGTCACGACGCCCAACCAGTCCGCTCCGGAAGAGAGAGCGACGCGAGCCACTTCAATCGCACCGTGGCCGTAGGCGTTCGCCTTGATGACGTTCAATACGGAAACTCCCGCGGGTTTGTCTGCCGCAATTCGCAACCAATTTTCGCGAAGGCGCGTCCGGCTGATCTCAATCCACGCCGGGCGGAGATGGGAAGGCGGGTTCATGAATTTCCGGGTGGCCAGAGGCTTTGTCCGACATCCTGCCGAAAATAGCTTCCAAGACTTCGGAGTCGCCGGATGTTTTCGTATGCCAGCCTTGTCGCCGAAGCGGCGGTCGGCCCTAGCCCGTTGATGTCCGCCAATCGGTGACCGGTGGCCCACAGCACCCCGCGCCCGTCCCCTTCCACTTCATTCCACCAAATATCGCAGGTCGGGCGCCCGCGACATTCCACCGGCACGCGCGGGCCCTGGAGTTGGGTATAAGGATATCCATAACCGGCCAAGGTTACGGAGCAGCCAAAATTTCGACGTGGGATCCAGCGGATCTGCAACGGCTCGTTGCGGACAACTGCGCGCAACAGGGTGCGAGGATGTTTTAGCGAACGTAGGATCATTGTACCGCTCGTGACACCCAGACGGACGTTGTACTCAAGCACGTGCCAGTGGTTGCGGTGGCGCATTGCTGTGACCTGCACCGGACCGTGGAAGCCGACCTCCCGAAACCAAGGCAACAACGGCCAAATCAATTCGCGTGCCAGCCCGTATTTGTCGTTCGGATCCCGCTCAATCAGTCCGCCCAACGGTGCCCCGGCGACGATCCCGAAGTTTCCATCAAACGCCCGCTTGTATTCTTGATTGGTCACCAGCGAGTACACCTCGCCGCCACTGACGAGGGCGATGTGGCCGACTTCAGCCCGCCCGAGGTATTTCTGGAGGAAAACGCCTTCCGAATCGTTGATCTGATCGAGCCAACTGCGAGTCTCGGCCACCGACTCACAGACGATCGTATGCACGGGACTATGGGGACCGCAGAGAGGATTCTTGATGACGAAGGGGCGACGGTGACGGTCCAGCCACTGCTGTGCTTCAGCGCGATTCGTGGCACGAAAAGATTGGGGGAACGGAATGCGATACCGGCGGCACAGTTGCCGGGCAAAGTCGCGATCCCGTTCGAGCAGGAGTGCGTCGCCCGTTGGGCATAGAATCGGTGCGCGTCGTTTGATCAATTCCTCGGCCACGGGCCACTGTGCCCATTCGATCGATTGCGGTACGATGACCTCCGGCTGGCATCGCTCCAGCCACTCGATCAACCCCCTGCCATTCTGCACGGGTGTGACGGACGCAACCTGCGCGGGCGCCCAATGGCCGTAATCCCGGGTAAGTCCCACTGCAACGTCCGCGCCGTCCTGCCGCAGGATGGACGCCACTCCGTGCGCAAAACATCCCACCCCGAGTACCGCCACGGAGGGGCGGTCGGTGCCATGCTTTTGAGTCGAGCTACGAATTTTGATACCCATTGCCAACGTCGAGCGTTGGGACGGGACGAGAAACGCTCAGTTCCCTAAGCCTTAACCACCGGATCTCCGTCGAGTCAATGCGTTACCTGTGTTTCGATGAAAATTCCGCCGCCCGTCCGGCAGATTGTTCGCAGGGGTGTGTGTTCACCATGGAAATCGGAGTTCGAACCACGGATGAACACAGAAAGCGCTGCGGATCCGATTTAGGCGCGTTTCAATTTCGGTCCGGCGGGAGTATCTTCGACGAGCCAGCCCATTGCCTTCAGCTCGTTCCGAAGGGCATCCGCGTGGGCAAAATCACGGACTTGCTTGGCGGCGGTACGGGCGTCCAACAGGGCAACTGCGTCTGCGGGTGTCGAATCCTCAACGCGTCTTCCGAGTCCCAAGACCTCGTCCAGTCGATTCCATGTGGCAACGGCGTCTGCGGCCTTCATTGATGTCACTCCACCGGTAGCCAGCAGTCGGTTTTGGTCACGCACCCAGTCAAAGACCACGCTCCAGGCTCGCGAAACGTTCAGGTCGTCGTCCATGGCTTCCGTGAACCGAGCCAGAACGTCGGCGTTTGGAGAACCGCGTTGAGACGCGGCGAGCCCGACGAGTTTAGCGACACATTCATCGATGCGGGATAGAGCGCTTCGGGCTCCGTCGAGTCCTTCGAGGGTGAAATTAAACGTTTCGCGATAATGGGCGGAGAGCAGCAGTTGTCGGATTTCACGCCCCGAGTAGCCCTTGGAGCGAAGATCGCGGAGGGTGAAGAAATTGCCGAGGCTCTTGCTCATTTTCTTCCCCTCAACGAGGAGATGCGCGGCGTGTAGCCAGTACTTTACGAACCGCTGCCCAACGGGATATTCCAGCGCCCCTTCGCTCTGGGCAATTTCGTCCTCATGATGGGGGAAGGCTAGGTCCTCACCGCCTAAGTGAAGATCGAAGCTCGGTCCGAGAAGCGCGGTGCTCATCGCAGAACATTCCAGATGCCAGCCCGGACGCCCGTCGCCCCACGGGCTGGGCCAGAAAACGTCTCCATCGTCCGGGACACGGGCCTTCCAAAGACCGAAGTCTGCGGCAGCCTCCTTGTCATACTCGTCGCCCGACACCCGTTCGCCCGGGCGCATTTCATCAAAATTGAGTTTCACGAGCTGACCGTAGCGGCAACCGCAGCCTTGGTAGTTGGAGATGCTGAACCACACGGAGCCATCGGGAGTTTGGTAGGCGATTCCTCGCTTCAAGAGTTTCGCCACGAGGTCAATCATCTGGGGCATGTACTCCGTCGCCCTCGGGAGATGATGCGGCATGCGGCAGTTGAGTTCGGTGAGGTCTTCGAGAAATGCTTTTTCGTATTCGTTGGTGAAGTCGCGCAACGAGCGATCGGTTTCACGGAGGCGGCGCAGGATCTTGTCTTCCACGTCCGTGATATTCATCACGTGCTTCACGGAGAAACCTCGGAATTCCAGGGTACGCCGTGTCAGGTCGCTGAACACGAAGGTGCGAAAGTTACCGATGTGGCAATAGTCGTAAACTGTTGGACCGCAACAGTACATGCCGACAGAACTCCGGGTTGGATTGAGAGGCTCGAACGGTTCCAGAGAACGTGAAAGTGTGTTAAATAGATTCAGACTCATCGGTACGGAGGCGGAAAGTGCGGGCAAACGGGTGCTGAAAAAAGGGAAAAATAGAACCTTCACTCACAGCGTGAGGATTCACAGGCAGTCGGATTCTTCCGAGGAGACGGCTCCTTTGTCGGAGGACGAATATCTCCAAAGCGAGAACGGATCAGGACGCGCTTTTCAAAGCGATTAAGAGATTGAGGACGAAGGGGATGATCGATTTTGCGGAACAATCTTCCCGAAGTTTTCCATGCTCCCGGGATGGGTAAACCAAAACGAATTCCCCTCCAACCCGCCGAGCAGGAGATCCTGGATC
>SIBK01000032.1 GCA_009695205.1 Pedosphaera sp.
GAGGGGACCGATTGGGAGAAGGTCCTGCGAATACTGGCGATCTACCGACTCTTGTCTCCTGGCTCGGAGTGGCGGCTGCATCGGCATTGGTTTGGTACAACCGCTTTGGCAGATGTGGTCGGAGTCGACGGGCGTGCTGGGCAAGATGATCACGAGATGCGTTGCAGAAAAAGACCGATGTGGTGCGTGGTCTTCTGTGTGTCCGGGGCGATGATTCGACGCACGTCGCTTTCCGCTCCGTTCCAGATGCAACGGCCCAACGGGATGGATTGCTGCCGATGCTCGCCGGTGCAGTGCCAGTGGTAGGTGTTCTCGGACGCCTTGTGAAAAACGCGGGTGCGGTCAGCCAGCCAGAAGATTAGCGCCGCTCCTCCTCCGCCACCCGCGACGATTTCCTGAAAATCGAGCACCACCGGATAGACCGTCTTTTCCAACCATTCAACCGCCTCGTCCGGATGCAACGTGTCCATCGCGGTTTCCAGACCGGCGACAACGAAGGTGCGGTTCTGTATGAGCTTGAGCGTTCCCTCCGGCCAACCGGTCTGATGCAGTCGCAGGAACTCGCGCAGACTTCGGACGGCTTCGGGCGAGCAGACCTGGTTCAATGCCTGCGCGTCCCACAGCAGCGACGTGCCGCAGCGCATCCATGTGTTGTGGAGAAGGTCATGGTTCATAGCTTATCCACCTGAATGTCGAAGCCCTGTTTCTTCATTTCCTTGGCGAGCAGCACTCTTGCTTCCTTTTCCAAGTCATCTGTGAACGGGATGTAGATTAGTCCATGAATGTCGGATGGACGCTTCATCTTGCCTTGATCTTTCAACAAGATTGCCACCTTTGAGCGGCCCAGTTCGGCCAACAGCATCCCGAGTTCGAGCACGACGTTTTGCCACGCCCTTTGCTTCTTCTCGTCTGGATGCCCAGTGCGATTGCCTTCGTCATCGGGAGTGGCGAGCACCACGGCAAAGTCTACGCGTCCTGTGTAACGTTCGAGCTTTTCGATGATGGTTTGGCCTTCCGAAGGAAGTTGGTCGAGGATGAGCGGCTCCAAACCCCATCGCCGGAGCATCGCTTCAAGCTGTGTTCGGACCACGGAATTGTGTCCGTAGACAACGAATACTTCTTTTTTGAAGGAAGCCTTTTGAGTCTTAGGAGATACGCCGCCAGTCGCATCGCGCAAGAGCTGTTCGAGGCGGGCGTTGCCCCGAGGCTAAACGCTGAATTTGCCGGTGTTGAAGACACTCACCTTCACGTTGTCTGATAAACAGATTTGGTCGCCGAGGTTGCTCGGCAAGCGCTTCTGCTCTTCGATCGTGTGTCCGGTGGTTTCAAGGGCCTGTTTGGCGATTTCAGTTGTTAGCTTCATACTATCCCTCCAAATCAAATAGACGCATTTGCTCCACAGCCTTCGGCTTATTCTTCGACAGCCAGTCACGGTAAATCGTCCGGGCGCGTTGGGCGGCAAACTTTATCTCCTGGGTGCCGCCGTGGCGACAGAGCCAGTCAATCAACTCGTCGGTGGCGGGGTGTGGCTTGAATCCGTCGCTGTTCAGCGTGTCCACTACGCGGATGTTACTGCCTTCGACGCAGCCGCCGACGAGGAACATCGTCTGGTCGAAATCTCGGGCCATGCCCTTGCGCGATGCACCCTTCCACTCACGTGCTAGTTCAACAGGCGGAGTAAGCGTGAAGACCTTTCCTTTCTCGGAGCACCAGCCGCGTTCCTCAAAGTCGCTGGGGGCGATGCCGGTGCTGCGCAGGAACTTTTGCATCTGGTCACGCGGCACTTGAGTCGTCTCGTAGAACAGGCGGAAGAACTGGCGCGTGTAAGGCTCCGCTTTGGAGGGCGGTGCTTCCTGGCCGCCGGTTGTGCCGGTGTCGTCATCAATCAACTGGTTGATGCCGACCAGCGCCTCGCGAATGGTGAACTCGCGGCCTTGCTCGACATAGACCTTGCCGTAGTGACGGGAGAAGTATTCGAGCGCCTTGCCGCGCTTAATGACCTGCAAATCGGCGGCGGGCAGACCGGCGTTCTGGTGCTGGGTGAGCAAGTTCTTGATGCGGCGCACGTCCTCCGTGATTTGCCGCCGCAACCGCGCCCAACTGATGGGCTGCGGTTCCGTCATCCGCTTCCGGCAGACGTGGATGATGTCGTATTCGATTGTCTGTGAACCGAAGGTTCCGGGTTTGGCTCCTTCACCCTTAGTTTCGTCGCTGCGAATTGGATACGTGGCTTCGAGGTAAAACCCGGCATCGAACAAACTTTCAAGCACGCCGACCCACGGCTCGTCCTCGCTGTGGTGGAAGGTAAAGGCCAGAATGCCGCCCGCCTTCAACACTCGATACGCTTCGCGCCAGCAATCAGTGAGAATACGTTGATAAAATTCATCTAAATTCTCAGGTTGCCGCGCCCGATTTGCCACGGCTTCGAGCGCCTTTGGTGTGAACTCAGGCGTGAACATCTCAGGATAGGTTCCTTTCAACGCCAGTCGCATCCAGACGTAAAAGAAATCTGAGAGTTCTGAATAGTGCAGTAGCCCTCCAAACGGAGGGTCGGTAATCACAAGGTCGATTGATTGGCTATCAAGAAAACCAAGTTCCGTGGCGCTTCCATAGTGCAGATGCGCGGCACTACTGATGACCGCATCACCGCATGGAATTTTGGTCGTCTTCGAGGTGGTTTCCAGTCCACCACCTGCCGCAGCGGATACCAAGTCCCAAGGCTCACGTTGCCATACCAACGCTTCTAAGCACGTAGCAACTGAGGAAGCCCAATTCCCTCTTCCGATTCGCCCGAATGGGTTACTCTGAACTAAGGTGCTTTTCGGATGAAAATTACTGTTCGCCAAGGAAGGAGCCACGCAATCCTGCTGCTCGTCCCAGAAGCAGAGCATGTTCTCGTGTTGCAGGTAGCGATGCCAAACTCCAACAGCCGCATCCACGGCGGCTCTTGAGTAACGGGATGCGTTCGTAATGAGCGATTTACACAACAGGGAATGTAGCAACAGTTGGACTGGATTGAACATCTTCCACCAGTGGGTGAAGCCGTGATTCGGTATCCCGCCGTTGTTCATGTGCGTCATAAACCCGAACGGCAACTCACTGGTTGGCCAGTAACCTGCGAGGTCAACATCTTTCCGTTCCTCCCATTCTCTGACAGCAGCATTATACCCGAGGGCTGCCGTGACAGGTGCAAAAAACCGTCCCGCATATGGAAGCCCGCCGTCTTTACGACGTTGGCTGTAGCACTGAACGACGTAAGGCGCTATTGGCCCTGTTTTCTGCGTGGCCTTTATGGAATCCAAAACATCATTTGGACTGCCATCCGACGCGCAGGCAAAGGTTGACCGCTTCGGAACAGTCCCACCTCTTCTATCAGTGTAAAACGACACTTTGGTTTCCGGGCAAGTGACTTGTTCGGGCAGCACCCCGCGCACTTCGAGCAGGCGAAGCTTGGAGACACGGGCATCGTTCCAGCGGATGGTCGCCTCGACTGAATCAGTGACGCTGCCGCCGAATTCACGACCTCCTTCATCATGCTTTGGGCAGCCCTTTAGCCACTGCGGATGGATGAGCAGGCTCAACTCCACTTTCTTGTTCTCGGCCTTGCCTAGCTCCGGTGAACTATTCTCGGCGAACGCCTTGGCATCCTGCCGCGTCTTACCGCAGTGCGGACAGGTGAATCGCCCAGCCTCATCCATTACGGCAAACGGCTTCTCATCCGGCGCGATGAATAGTGGCACGCCGGGAGCCATCCGCACCACGTGACGCTCCACATCGAATTTCTTCCCACAGTCGCGACACTCACAATCTGCCCAAAAATTCACCGTGAGCTTTTTGATAGCAATTACCGGCGAGGGCATGATGGGCGTGCGGTGACCACAACCCTCGCGCTGACACGGCCCGTGCTTGGCCCAGAATGTGTAGAGGATTTCTGGCCCTTCGTAGCGGTAGTTCCAGCGCTCCTGCCACGGCACAGAAAAGATGTCGAAGGTCGGTGGCAGTTCGTCCCATTCAATCTCGGTAGCGTTGGAATTGTCCGGGGCGCTGCCAAGCTCGCCCTGAGTCAGCTTCTTCTCGCGCTCCTTCGTTCCTTTGCGCCGGAACCACTTTCCCTTTTCCCCGTCCGGGCCGTCGCAGGCGAAGTAGGCCATGATGTGCGGCTTCACTTCCTCTTCGATGTCGGCAAGCAGGCGCGTCACTTCCGCGATGTCCACCTGCGCCATCTCGTTCTTGACCACGAACCACGCCACGGGATTGAGGTCGCAACCAAACATCTGCATTCCCAACCGCGAGCCTTCGACGATGGTCGTGCCGCCGCCCATGAACGGTTCGGCGACTTTGAGATGACGCAGCGTGCCGCGTTTCTGGTGATTTGCGTAATAGGCATCCCAGACGGCTTTCGCCGATTTGCTTTCGTCGGCTGGCGATCTCATCGCACCGGCGATGAGCATACCGCGAAAGACAGCCGAGCTTCGCCTCGCCCACCATTTTTGCCATGCGTATATGGGCTTCTTCGCCGCGCCTGAACTCATTTCTGGCCCGGCAATCAGGTTGATGGGGATGATGGGAAAATCAACTTCGAGACATGTCTTGGGTCGGTTCGGGTCGGAGAAGTCCACCGTCTCGACCGCAACCTCGCGCCCCGCACCGACAGCGGCGGCGATTTGCTCGGTGAGCACTTCCTTCTTGGATTTACCTTTGGTGCGTGGAGGCATGAAATCGATTTCAGCTTTGGGTGGTTTGCTCATCCTCCGAGTCGGAGGGTTTGCCTAACACTGCGGAGTCCATGTCATTCTCGGACTTAATCTCGCTGACGTGACGGAAAATGATTTCCTTTTTCAACAAGCCAGAGCCGGGCAGCACCTTGACGCCCTCTGGGGCGAGGATGGCCGGGCAGAGTTGGTAGCAGCCAAAGTGCTGGTAGGCTTCCTTGAACATCTCAAGATTCTTGGAACCCGGTGTCGGATTCATCCGGTGCATCCGGCCAAGAACCATTGTGTAGTCTTTCGGTATGTTCAGCCCCAATTCATCTGCCCGCTTATGAATCTTGTCGATATTGGCGCTGATGTAGACGGTGTAGCCGGGGTCGCGCCCCGGAATGTCGCCTTCAACCACGCTCACTCGCATCTCTTCGTAAGTGTCGTTTCGGCCAAAGCGTTGGTGCCACTGCTCAAAGATTTTGCGCGCTGGTTCCTCTTTTTTGAAAACCAACGCCAGCCACGGCGGATTCACCGGGTCGCAAACATAGACGACTGCTTTCCATTCCGCCGGATTCCAGAGCGTGAGGTCGATGAACCCAGCCAGGAAGAGGCCCGGATTGGTTTTCCGTGTTTTCGAGGGCAGTGGTTTTAGTTTTCCCAGCGGTGGTTTGTTCCTGAGAGGCTCACCCCGCAGACGCCAGTAGAGTCGGTCGAAATCGTCCTGCTTGGCCGGTCGGTAATGCGTCGAGCCTTGCAACGGGACAGGAATGTGTTCCGGCTTTCCATTGTCCAATAGCACTGAAATGAACTTGGTGTTTGCGCCGTCGTTGTAGAGATGGTTGTAGACAAGTTTTCCCTCCCACCGAACGCCAAGACCTTCGTTCGGCTTCACCTGACCGAGCAACTTCTTGAGGTAGAACTCGGAGCACACGACGAGGACGAATTCGGATTCTCGAATCTGGCGCTTCATCCACTGTGGCCAGCCTTCGGGCGGACACTCTTCGTATGGGTCAATGGAGCAGTCGATGCCGTCGGAGCGAAGTCGGTTGGCCAGCGCGAGGACAGCATCAGCGTGCGCCTGAGAGTCGGTGCTATATAGCTGATGAAGACCTTCGTTGCGGCTTCTGATGACATCGTCGTGAAGTTACCCCTTCGAGATTTCGATGAACGGCACGGCCACTTCGAGCAAGGACAGCCCGCCGTGCGCGAGGGTCGGGTAGCCGCCCGCGCTCTTCCATTTACGACGGCCCAGCGCGAATTGATACGCGCCGTGCGCGGTGGTCAGGCCGAGCGAAATGGGCGGCATCCAATGGTGCGGCGTGCCGGGGCCGTGCGAGAACCGGCTGCTGCCGAAGTTGGTCTTGAGCCAACCCGCTTGCTCCTTGTCTCGCACATCGTCGAACATGCCGGACGCCGCGTAGCCGTGGTCGCTCGTGATGACCAAACGCCGCTCGGTAGTCATCCCCTCAATCATCTTCCAGAACGCATCGGAGCAAAGTTGTTGGGCGGCCTCGCGGCAAAGTTTCTGAAATCCATCGCCGGGTTCGGCGAGTTGGTGGATGCGGTCATCGGGCCAGTGGCACCACAACACCACCGACGGAGCGAAGGCCATCCAGTCGAGGCACGAGTTCCACTCCGCGCCCATGCTCTCGGTGCGTGCGCCGGGCAGTTGATACGCCAAGCCCGCGTCATTGTTTTCAAGCACGGAACGCTGGCCGAAGCCGAGCGCCTTGGCGAAGGGTGTGGTGTCGCGGCCTGCACTCATTGCGTCTCCTTCTCCAAGTTCAGCGAGTAAGTCACTCCATCGGGCAGCTTCTTGAGCAGGTCGATGAGTTGCGCCCCGGTCATCTGGGAGATGTTGAGGTTGACGTTGGTCACGTTCGTCCCGGTGCTGATGCCCCACTTCTCGACTTCACCCAGCAAGTTCACGGGCGACTTCGGCGGCGTGCCGAATGGTTTCAATGTCGGTGCTGCTGGAGAGATGATGCCTCCGAACGGATTGGTTGGCGGGATGCCGCCCGGTGGAACTACCAGAGGCGTGACGGGCGGTGTCACCGGGGGCACCGGCGGAACCGTGCCTCCGCTCCGTGGGGTCGCGCCGGGCGTGAGCAGGATGGTCTGTTCAAGCTCTTTGCCGGAGCCGAGTTTGCCCTTGAGGCGTATCCACGCCGTGTCTTCGCTCTCGCCGGGGAGGGCTTGCAGCATTTCCAAACCGCGTGAATTGATGGCGAGCTTTCCGGCGGCGCAGAGGCGCAAAACTTTTTCCTTGGCTGCGACTTCACCGAGCCACGGGATGCAGGGCTTGCCGTTAATGCTCGGCTCTTGAAGCTCACCGATGAGCTTGGCCAGTGGCGAACTGCTCGCAGCGTGCGCGAGCGCCACAATCTCGAACTCCTGCGGGTCGAACAACTCCTTTTCGATTTTCTCGTGGACGGCCTTCGGAATCTTGTCGCCCGTGGCGTTGTGTTTCTCGATGAGAAAACGGCATTGCTCCGGTTGCGCGAAATTCCAGATGTCGAGAATCGCGAAAGCGTCGAAAAGTTCACGCAAACGCGGGCGCAAGTGGGTCGTCTGGTAAGTTGTGTGCAACGGACGGTAAGCCGGGTCGGTTTCCTTCCACAAATTGGCCAGATGGACGGCCCGCGCGTAGACGATGAGGTCGCGGTCGTAGAAAAGGTTGCCCGCTGCTTTCCTCGGCAGAAGAAAACGCAGCGTGTTGCGGCGCTGCGGCAGATGTTGCTTGAGCCATACGCCGAGGACTGCTTCCAAGTTGTCCACATATTCGGGAAGAACGATGAGCGTTAGTTTGCCGTCCCACCGGTCCGGTCGCTCATTCTCCGGCAATTCGCTCCACGGGTCGCTCTGCCATTTCTTCCGCATCACGACAACGCGGAACTGGCGCGAAATCTCCTCGCTGCCGCCGATGACGTAGCGGACTTCATTGGCCAGTTGCTCGATGTCCTGACCAGCCTCGAACAGCTTGTCGTTTTTCGCGTTGGCCAGCAGCTTGCCCTCGGCGTTTTCCTCTTCCCTGAACACGAGCCGGTTGCCGACCGGGTGGATGTTGAAGCTGTTCTCGCGGATGAGCGCCATCTCAGCGGCGAACATGTTGTCGTCAATTGGCGTGACCCGCGTGATGTCGCACTGCAACTCGGCGGGTTCAGCACCGTTGATTCTGTCTACGCTCAACGAACGGAGCCATAGGGCGCTGATAATGTCCGAGGCGTGCGGAACATTCGCGTCGGGACTTTGAACGGCGGTGCGGACGGCTTCGAGATTGCGCTGGGCTTTTTGGAGCAGCGTCCGGTGGACGTTGTTGGAAACCGAGTTCAGCAGCGACGTGACGCTGCCCTTCTCGTTCGCGATGTCGAAGTCAGCGGCGGTGATGACCGGAGACTGCTCACCTCGCGTCTTGAACAGGTCAACGAGGATGCGGATGAGGTCGCGGGTTTCCTGCGCTTCCGTGGCCACAAGCACTTGGTCTTCGAGCAGTTGCATGAGCACCGGCGAGAAGGGCCACGCTTCAAGGAACTCGCTGCGCTTGGCGTCGTGTTGCGACGGCGTAACCTCGGCCAGCCGAAGATGTTCTTCGACGTGCGACTTGATGGCGAAGGTGATGTTCGCCGACGGGACATTCAGGCGGTTCTGAAAAATGCGGTAGAGCAGGAGCCGAAGGCGGTCTTTCTTGGCCTCTGTTCCCTGAAAGTCTACGAGCACCGGATTGATGCGGTGAATTTGCTGATACGCTTGCGACTGGTTGTCGCGGATGGAGACGACGAAGACCAACAACTCCGGGTGGTCGTTGGCGATTTCCGAAAGCAACTGGATGAAGTTGAATGCCCAGTTGCGCCACGGGTATTGCGCCGTGTTCGTCAGGCCGTCATACCACGTCTGGAATTCGTCGAGCAGTAGCGCGGTCGGCTTGGCTTTGAAGAGTTCGAGCAGAAGGTCGACGCTCGGCAGGTTCGGTTTGCCTGCGCCCATGCCCTCCCACTTTCCCTTGATGTAGCTGCCTTGGGGATGACGGTCGAAGAGGATGTCCCAGAGAAATTTGTAACGCTGATGATGCAGGCTCTCCGCGATGACATGGAAGTCCGTGCGGAATTGGAGCGTCTTCAACTCCGGGCGGTTTAACCGCGTGGCCCAGTCCGCCAGCCAGTTCGATGCCTCCACCGGGTCGTTCATGCCGTGCCATTGCGCGGCCATCAGGTGGGATTTTCCCTGGCCACGCGCACCGAGCAAAACGACCGGGCGGGACTTCTCCGGCTGTGTTGCTTCCAATACGCGCAGGAGGTCAACCGACGGATAGGTGATGCTCAGGAACTCGGCGGCGCTACGCTTGAGAGCGCTCGTCTGCTTGTCCGAGGAAAAGTCGATGGTTGTGCCCTTGAGGCGTTCGCCTTTGAACTCGTCGCGTAGGGTCAGATTCAGCATAAGGAATTCGGGCTTAAATTTTTCAGAAACCGCGTCGTCGGCACCGGGAACGCAGTTGTTGAGTCCACACGCCAGGAATAGGAAAGGCGGGGAGGAGAACAAAGCGCGCGTCGTTGGCGGTGATTCGGCTGATTGAGGTGGAGCTAATCATTACGAACATCCGTGCCCGCCTTTCCTGCTCGAATCCATTCGTCCACCTCGCTCGCCATGAATTTCCAAAGCTTTCCCACCTTGTGCGCGGGAATCCCTTTCCGGGTGATCCACTTGTAGATCGTGTCCTGATTGACCCCGCGGTGCGCTGCGATCTGGTCCATCGACAACAAGTTTTCTCCCATGATGAGCTTTTCAGAAATTCGCAGTGAAAAGGCGCGAAGCACTTGCGAATCTGGAAGTTGAAGAGGCCAAGCTATCTCTTTCATCCAGGAAGACCAGACAAAGAGCATCGCAACATGCCGCCGTGTTGGCCGCCAGCCGGTACTCGCGTGCGGGGAGTTTCGGGATTGTAAGGGGGCAGTGATGTCTGCGAATGGAATTCAGTCAGCCAAAATGCCTCATGTGCTCGGAGGACGGGTCCTTGCTGCCTGAAACTCTGCGATCTCGTCCGGGAAATTTGGGAACATGCCACGCTTGAATTAAGATCCACTTGCGAAAACTGCGGACGGGCGTTGCCGCCCGACTGTCTGGACGCGCGCATTTGCAGCTACGAATGCACGTTCTGCGCCGAGTGTGTCGACGGCATCCTCTCCAACGTCTGCCCCAATTGCGGGGGGTGGCTTTGTCCCAAGGCCAGTCCGGCCCTCGAGGAATTGGAAGGGGGAATTACCTTGGCAAGGATCCAGCGAGCGACACGGTTGTGTGCCGACCAGTGGATCCGGCGATCCATGCCCATTTCGCGGATTTAATTCGGAACATCCCGCCCGAGCATCGGTAGAGGGTGATCGCGTGGACGCAACGAGACTTGAAAGAGAAAGGCCAAGCGTCATCGACAGTAAATGGAGTTGATACTAATCCGGTGCTTGATGTGTTGATGTCTCAGGCAGGGTTCGCTCTGGACTTTTCAGGGGCGGACTCCCCCCCCCGGGAAAGGCATGATTTGATCGATGAGAGCGGTGGCGGTCTCGCATCAGGCTAGTGGAGAGAATCCACCAAACTTAACAGTGCGCGCCGTGAAGCCATGAACCGAAGCACCACCACTTCACCCGCCCTTCGGTTCAAGGGCAGGGTTGGCCGGAACTCCAGTCCGTTCGGGCAACTGCGGTGGGGGACTTAAAAGCCGGGTGCGGCATCAATTGGAGGAAGACCCGCAGTGCGGCCATTTTTTCGCCTTTTTCCAGTCGATGAGGGATCTGGCTTCTGCCGCCGCCGAAACCCATGAATGGCATTCGACGTACCCGAGTCAATCAGTGGCAATTTCCCATCAGCCGCCCCATGCTGTCATCTGCAAATCAATCCGCACCAGGTCGAATGAAGCGTAGGTTCCAGAGAGCGCCCGTTGAACCCAAGATTTCAGAGTGTGAAAAGCCCAACACTTACTCTGGTGTGAAATTGAGAGTGGTTTGGGATTCCGTCAGGCCCAACAAATCACCAAGAATGGACAGCACAGCCGTTGAGGGGGTGCATTTGTTCGATTCCCAGTCTTTTATGACGCGAGTGGCAACCCCGAGAATATGAGCGAGTTGAGATTCCAGAAGTCCTTTTTCAAAGCCTTTAAATTGGATCCTTTGGCCGAGGGTGTTCAGGGCTCCATCGGGAGGCGTTGTCGGGGTGAGATCTTGTAGAATTTCTTTCCGGAGACTAGTAATTTTGGAATGTGCAATACCCAACAGTGCTATCTCCCCCCGCTCCGAGCAGGTGGAGAGGGTGGCCGTAGGCCGGGTGAGGGGGTTCTCCTGTTCATGATCCCAATTCATGTCCATTCGTTGGAAAACTATCCTCGCCATGAACCGTAACGTCGTAGTCGCGGACGGGAGTCCGCGCAACCCACGTCGATGCAACGGTCCATGGTCCGAATTCATGTCCATCGTTGGAAAAATTCCCGACCTATGAACCGGGAGGTTTCCATTCAGGCTAATTTTTTCCGAGTAACGACAAACAAAAAGGTCCCGATTGAAAGCTGGACGCCATTGGCCAAAAGGCAATTTTTAACCGCGAACATCTGTTGGTATTCCGTTGCCACCGCGTGGTATTGTCGCTCTGCAGTATGGCACATTCAACTGAACTATTTCCCGTCGAAGTGGATCCTTTCTTTGTCGAGGATTTGCGGCAGATGGCCCGCGCGGAAAACTACCGGCGCTGGCAGTTCGACATGGTTGCACCGTTTATCACCGGCACGGTTTTGGAGGTAGGCGGCGGCATCGGCAATTTCACACGCGAACTTTCCATCGCCGCCAAATCCGTCATCAGCCTGGAGCCAAACGAATACTGCTACCGCCAGCTCGTCGAAGAGGTGAAAGATCTGCCGAATGTGACGACGTACCGCGCCACGGTGGAATCGCTGGACGAAAAAATCCCTATCTCCCGCCATGTGGATACGGTCGTCTTGATGAACGTGTTGGAACATATACAGGACGACCAGGGCGTGCTGGCAAGACTCCAGCAGCGACTGACGTCTTCCGGCCGCATTGTGGTGCTGGTGCCTGCCGGGCAATGGGCATTTGGTAGCACCGACGACCGGCTGGGCCACTACCGCCGCTACTCCAAAACGTATTCCCGCCAGCTCATCGCCTGTCTAGGCCTGGAGATCGAGAAACTGCGTTACTATAATTTCATCGGCATCTGGGCATGGTGGTGGAACGCAAAGTTTGTGAAGCGCCACAACCAAAGCGACAGTCAGATTAAGGTGTTCGATAAATTTTTCGTCCCGGTTATTTCTCGTCTGGAAAAATATTTGCCACCGCCCGTGGGACAATCGTTGCTGATTGTCGCCCGTCAGAAATCCACCTGAATTTATGCCGAACTCGATGCCGGAGAATCCCCCCATCGCTGTGCTCATTCCCTGCTATCAAGAGGAGAAAACGATCGCCAAAGTTGTGGCTGACTTCAACCGGGTGCTGCCGGGCGTACCCGTTTACGTCTATGACAACAACTGCACGGACTCCACGGCACGGCTTGCACGTGAGGCGGGGGCGATCGTGCGGCGAGAGAAACGGCAGGGAAAAGGTTTCGTCGTTGCCTCGATGTTCGAGCAGGTGGACGCGGACATTCTCGTGATGGTGGACGGCGACGACACGTACGATGCGAAGTCTGTTTCGCTGCTGCTGGAGCCGCTATTGCGAGGTGACGCCGATATGACAGCGGTGACGCGGCTGATAGAGAACGAGGGAAAATCCTTCCGTAATTTCCATCTGCTCGGCAACAAGCTTGTCTGCGGGGTCATCAACAAGATGTTCGGCTCCCAGATCGGCGACGTTTTTTCCGGCTACCGCGCGTTCACGCGTGAGTGTGTGGCTAAGATTCCGATCACCGCGCGGGGTTTCGACGTGGAAACGGAACTCACGTTGCAGGCGTTGTATCGCGGTTTGGTCATCAAGGAAATCCGCGCGCCGTGCGGGAAGCGTCCGGAAGGCAGCTTCTCCAAACTGAATACGTTCTCGGACGGCTTCCGGGTATTGTTGAAATTGTTCCTGATGCTCAAGTCGTACAAGCCGCTAACATTTTTTGGTAGCATCAGCATTGGCTTGTTGCTGCTTGGCATGCTCGTCGGCGTGCGTCCGGTTCGCCAATTCATCGTCGATCGCCATATCTCCAGTGTGACGAGTGCGATCATCGCGCCGGCATAGGACTGATTCTCAACAGCATCAATCCGCGACTGCTGGAAATTTAAAAATTGATCTGGAAGGCGCCGGCCAAACCTCCGCTGGTCACGAAATAAATCCGTTAGGAACTCCCCCTGGCGTTCCCCCGAGCTTCAGGGCCGGAACGCGGAAAGAAGCGGGTCGGGAAGCAGTTCATTATTTCCTTCGATACACGGCAACGAGGCGGTTCGAATCCGCCGGAGCGGTGTAGTCGGTTGGCCTGGGCGCGCCGTTGAATGAGTAACACACGCGTAGCGTATTGCCCGATAATTCGTAGATGGCCGCGGTCTTGGTCCCGCTTTCGTCTTCCATGTCCAACATCTTCGGGGCGGTTGATTCGTTCAAGGAAAATGTACCGCTGTTAGAGCCGCCGGACCATACCGAATGATACTTTGTGCCGTTGAAAGTCATTTCGACGGCTTCAAGCTGGTCCTTCGACGCAGCTTCGCCATTGAGGATCACTTCAGTCGCCAACCATGCCCCGTTGAACTTTTGCAGATCGCTCGCAGCGACTTCTTTCGCGCCCAGTGATTTGAGCCGGAGATTCTTAAACTGGACCGTCATGGGATCCCCTGCGTGCAATTGCAGGGCCAGAATCCCAGACTTGGCGGCCATGGTCACTTGATCGTCCGTAACATCGACGGTCACGCGACCATTGATAATGTGGGTGAGATGAGTACCCCGAGCCAGCACGACGTAGTCATTCCAATCTTCCTTTTTGATCATCGCTTGAATGTCCTCCGATTTACCCACGGAGCCGACGATGCGAATTTTTCCGTCGGGCTGAATCCAGGTCATCTGCCCACGCTGCGCCAGGATTCCGCGCCCGCCTTCCTCATACAATATTCCGGAGTAGGTTGTACCAGCCTCAAAATCGGCCTGATAGCCGTTGATGACCCAATTACCCTTGTCTTTGCTACGGTATTGAATGCCGGAATTCCCGAAACCTTTGTTGCCGTTTGGAACGATCTTGAAAGAAAGCCGCAGTTCAAAGTTTTCCACCGTGCCGGCTTTCCAGATCAAGAACGTGTTACCCTTCGTCGGATTTTCAGCCGTGGTCTGGCCAATGATCGTACCGTCTTTGACCGACCAAAATTTCGGGTTGCCGTCCCAACCAGTGAGGTCAGTGCCGGTAAAAATTGATTTGAAACCCATTTCATCATCTGCGGCGCGTAGCGAAGTCGCAGGTGCGAAAAGAGCGGCGCTCAGGACGACAGCGAGAGTGCAGAAAGTTGTTTTCATTTTTGATGGAGACGCCTTGATGGAATCAAAATCGGATTGGATCGGCAAAACAATTTCGGATCTGAAATTCCTGGCCCACGACGCGTCCTTTCATTTTCATAAGTCGAGAAACGGAGGAGATTTGGCAAAGATCCGAGCGTCGAGTCGTGCACGGCCGCCGTGCCACGAACCGCCGCCCCGTAGTCGCGGACGGCAGTCCGCGCAATTCCTCTTTCCTGCAACGGTTCACGGCTTCACTGCGCGCACTTTGAGTTCGGTGGGTTCGCTTTCCCGCATCGGATGAGGGGAGACTGGAGATTGGCCATTTTCTGATTGGCCCGGAGGTACATCATGAGAATAGTCCGGCGTTTCAACGCGGGGACCGTGAATCGAATGACCGAGTTCCGAAGGGACGGCTGAGTCGGTGATCGGTCCTACGTGAGTTCCTGCGGGAAGCTCAAAACAAGACATCGCTCCGTGAGACATTCTTGCGGTGGGCATGATCCACGCTTAACTTGCAGGCTTTATGTACCTGCGGTTCATAGCAGTGATTCAAGCCTGCGTCCTTCTGTGGGCGGCTGTGATATCCTGTGCGGACGATCCCCTCTATCAGGCGGGTGACATTCTCCGTGACTATACCATCGGGAATCGGTTCACGCTCCAACCCGAGAGAGTTAACGAGCAGCGAGGAAAAATCATTGTTTTGGATTGGTTCGCACACTGGTGTGGTGGCTGCCGACAAGCGGCGCCGCTGATTGAGGTGGAAATCAGGGACCACTACCGGAAAGCCGGCGGAAACCCGAACGGGATCGAAGTTGAGGTCATCGCCATAAACGTTCAACCCGACGACGGCAGCAACCGGGCTGCGACCGATCGATTCATTGCGGCTTACGGTTTGGACCACGTTTGGGACGATCCCTATCGTGGATTTCAGCGAAGATTCATCGGTAGAAATGTCATCGAACAGCCATCCTTTGCCGTAATCAACGGTCTTGAGGATGCGCTGCCGCCGCATAAGCCGTGGGAAATTCTTTACACAAGAAACTTTCACGGAAACGGTACCGTAGACGGTGCAATTCGCACAATGCGAGCCGCGATCGATTCGGTAAAGCGAGCTCCCAAGACGGGGCTTGGAGATCGCCCGGTGTTCTCCACACCACGAATGCGAAGCGCCACGGAATTGGAATTTCGTGTCATGGGTGGACCCCGCGAAAAGCTTCAGGTCGAATTCTCCAGTGATCTGATCACTTGGACCCTGCTCGGCTTGCCGATTCCCCTCCAGGATTCGGTTCCAATCGTTGATCCGCTCCGGGCGGATCGGCGGTATTATCGAATCACCCTCAAACAATAAGCTCCGGCGTCATGAAGAAAATTGTACCCGGAAGTTTTCTTAATGCCATCGACGCGTTCATCAAAACCGGCGGAAATCGGGACGGACTCTAGATTCTCCACAACTGTCGCGATGAGCCGAAAGAAGCATTGTCCGGTGCCACACGCGGTGCAGCTTCTTTCGGTTTTGTTGATTTTGGGGTGGGCTCACGCTGGAGGCGCCGCAACGGGGTTCAAGCAATCGTTCGAGCAGCAAGTGAAGCCTTTATTGAATCGGCACTGCGTGCGTTGCCACAACCCCGAGAAACAGAAGTCTGGCGTCCGCGTCGACCACCTGGATGCAAACCTGGAGGATCGGCAGCTTCGAGTCTGGGAGGCGATGGGAAAGCAGATCCGCAGTAAGAGCATGCCGCCGGAGGATGAACCGCAGCCAATAGACATCGAGCGCGAGCGGATGGCCGCGTGGATCCAGCAAGCCTTGGAAATCGCCCGCTCACGACCGTCGCCAATGAACGGCAACATCCGACGACTCACCGTCTCGCAGTATCGCAACACACTGCGAGAATTGCTGCTTCTTTAGGATGACGTGGCGAACTCGCTTCCCCGGGACGCCGTCTCACGTGACGGATTCTCAAACAACCCGGAGACGCTTCAGCTGTCGCCGTTATTGCTCGAGGGGTATTACGAAATTGCCGAGGCGGCGCTGAGTCGGTGCATTGTCGATCCGAAGTCGAAGCCGGTGATCCAAAACTTCCGCGTCGACCTGGGAACATCCATCAATGCCCAGCCATGCCAGGACATGCTCATACTCGGGGCGGACAGCCTGTTGTTAAACAATGCAGACTTTGTGGTGAACCAGCTGACGCCCGTCAAGCCGCTCGACTTCGAACCCTTCTTCATGCGAACGAAGTACCGTTTTATCGAAGGTTATGAGGGGAACGGCACAGTTCGCGGCTGGAGAGATTATGACAGCATTTATCATGCGGTCTTTGCGTGCATGCGCGGCAGTCCGGGCTACCCCAAGGGGCGGGCCTACAGTACGGTCCCCGAGGGGTTGTTGTTGCGACCTGCCATTCCAAGTGCCGAACTGTTCGGGGTTGAGAGCACCTATGGGCCCAGGGCAAACTTTAAGATTTCACTGCGCGAACTTCCCGAGCACGGACGCTTTCGGGTCACGGTCACCGCGGCAAAGTATGACGACGGTCTGTTGTTGGGTTCGCGCGATTCCTCCCAATCGGCCGAAGGGGCAGGGGTGGTTGTTTGCCGCGATCCGGAAACTCCCGGAACCGTCACGATTGAGCATGCGGGCGTCTACCGGGTGGATATCTACGCCACAAACCGTAACGAGGGGTCGATCGCAGCGGACTCGACCCGCCTTGCTGACGGTTTGGTCGGATCGTGGCTGCTGGATGGGAATGAGGCCGGGGCGCCCGAGCGCCTGGAACTCGCCGGCGGTCTGACTGGAAATGCGCGGCTCGTCGATTCCCTGTTTGGAAGGGCGCTGACGCTGGAGCGTGATGGCGATTCATGGGTAGTTCCCCATGATGATGTGATGAACGTCGGCAGCGGCGATTTTTCTCTGACGGCCTGGATCCATCCTCGGCAGCTCCGGTGAGGAGGCATTGTCGGTTTTGGAAAATATGGCGGGTCTTACGGTTGGTATCTGGACATGCCCGACAGCAATGGCGTTTTGAGGCTCGAAACGACAGGACAAGACAACCAATCCAATGGAACTGTGTCCTCGCCGCCGGGTGCGATTCTCGCGAATACTTGGCAGCACGTGGCGGCTGTTGTCCGGCGCGGAAGCGGTGGCACGCGGCTTTATGTTAACGGCTATACGGTCGCAAGAGGGAGGGTTGGTCCGGCAAACCTGGAGAACCTTCACGCGGACCTCCATCTTGGCCGCATTCAGGATGCCCAGTCGTTTCTGGGCGAACTTGATGAGGTGCGAATTCATCGCCGTGCCATTGATGAATCGGAGATTCAGGCCTTGCTGGCGCCCGGACGTCGTTTTATTCCCCCTCCACCGCGTGAAGACCCGAAAGAACTGATGCTTTCCCTGGGCGACCGGCATTTCTCGGGCGCGTTGGCACAGCCCGCATTCCTCGCCGTGAGGCTCCCGGAGGGGCCTATGCCGCTCCGCGTAACCTACGCCGGCGCGACGCGCCTGGACCGGATTGTTTTCAATCCGCTCTCGCCGGACCATGAAGTTGCGAGGCGCTTTGGAGTGTTTGAGCAGCGATCCCCGAGGCTCGGTCTGCATCTGGGACTGTGTCGGGATTGTGGCAGTACGCTTGCTCAAGTCGGCGGAGCGCAGACGGTTCCGAACGTCAGTCCCGCCCGCTTTGTGTTTGAAGGGTCGATCCGAAACTTTCCCAGTCCGGATGTCGAAAAAGACAACGTCAATTATCTAGCGGGCGTTCGGGAAATCGGCGTGCGCAGCGAGTACACCGATGGTCGCGATGTGCCCCGGCTGCTGATCCGCTCCGTGGAGTTTGAGGGACCTTACTACGAATCGTGGCCGCCGGCGCCCCGTCACCGCGGCAGAGGAAGCGGGATTGCTGGGCGTGTTCAGCAAGTCCTACCCAGCCGCAGCCAACTTTGAGGAAGCCGTGAAGGACGCACTTCAGGTCGTGCTTACGTCGCCGCAGTTCCTCTTCTTGATTGAAAACAGTGGCGGGCCGGAACCCGAACCGCTCGACAACTCTGAACTGGCTTCCAAGCTGTCTTGTTTCCTCTGGAATGGGCCGCCGGACGGGGCCTTGTCGAGGTTGGCCACGACAGGCGCGCTCCGCGGTCAATTGGATGCCGAAGTTGGACGGATGATCGACGATCCGCGTTTCTCGTTGTTCATGGGCGAGTTCACGTCCCAATGGCTTGCCCTCGACAAGTTCAATCTCCTCGAACCCGACCGCAGCCGGTTTCCAAAGCTCACACGCGACACGCGCGCCCAGTTGCGGCAGGAGCCCGTCCAATTTCTGCAATACCTGATCCGTAGCAATCTTTCGGTGCGCAATCTCATTGAATCCGATTTTGTGATGGCGAACGAGATCGTCGCCGCCTACTACGATCTGGGGGACCAGACAGAGAGTGGATTCCAATTTGTTCCACTGACACATGGCCGGCGCGAGTTGGGTGGCGTGCTCACGCAGGCAGCAATCATGGCCGGACTCTCCGACGGACGGGAATCGAACCCGGTCAAGCGCGGAGCGTGGCTGGCCCGCCGCATCATCGCCGAGCCTCCTGACGATCCTCCGCCCAACGTGCCCGTGCTCAAGGAAGACACTCGGGATCTCCCGCTTCGGCAGCGGCTCGAACGACACCGCAATCAACCCGGTTGCGTCCGATGCCACTCAAAGATTGATCCGTGGGGGGGTCCCCTTCGAAGAGTTCGATGCGGGCGGGCGGCTGAAGCAGCAGGCCGCGGACGCCCGATCCACCCTGCCCGACAAGACGGACGTGGGGGGTGTCAACGACTTGAAACGTTATCTCGCGCACGACCGTATGGATCAGGTGGCCTTCAGTTTCCTCAAGCATTTGGCGACCTATGCGATCGGCCGAGCCTCATGTATTACGAGAACGACTTCCTAAGACAAAACAGTTCGAAGCTAAAGGCCGATGGCTACCGGATGCAGGACATGGTCCGGTTCGTGGTCGACAGTCCGTTGTTCCTCGAAAAATAGAATTGCCCATACTATAACGATATGGGATATCGTATGAATCAGTGGAGTAGACTAGCTGTTACGGGTAACGACCTATGAGCACATCGCTTCGACTCGACCGCCGAGCATTTCTTAAGGGCTTGGGCGGTTCTGCCCTCGCGCTACCCGTCCTCGATGCGATGGGCGAGGCAGTGACCGACCCTATTCCGCGCCGCTTTTGCGCGCTGTACACGGCCAACGGCATGTCGTTGCCCAAGGTCGAGCATGGTCTGGAGGAGTGGAGCTGGTTCCCGGCTGCCGAGCGCAACGGGGAATACGTCTTTGGCAAGTCGACGGAGCCACTCGCTCCCTTCCGCAAACAGCTCAGCTTCCTGGGCGGGTTGTATCATCCGAGCGGTCCGAAGAGCGACCCGCACGTTTGCTCCGACATGTGGCTTACGGGAGCTCCATTGCACAACCCGAAGCCAGGCACCTACAACTCGGTTGGGCTCGATCAGGTGGTCGCTCTGCACAGCAAACAATACTGCCGCCAACCTTCATTGGTTCTGTCCATCGACGCGGGGACGGGCTTCCTATCCCGGACGGGAACAATCTCATTCAGCGTCGAGGGGAGGCCGATTCCGGCGGAAAATAACCCCCGGCGCGTATTCGACCGCTTGTTCCGCGGCGACCGGGGATCCCTTGTTTCGGAGCGCGAACGGCTGCAGCGACGCATCAAATTGGTGGATGCAGTGGCCGAGAGCGCGCGCTCCCTCCAGCGGCAGCTTGGAACGGCCGACCGAGAACGGATGGATCAGTACCTAACCTCTTTGAATGAGGTGGAATCGCGGCTAATCGCATCCGAGCGCTGGATTGACGTTCCGCTGAAAAAGCAAGACTACTCCCACCTAAATTTGGATGTGACATCCGAGGGCGAACCAGCCGAATACTACCGCAACCTCTTCGATCTGATCGCCTTGGCTTTCGATGCAGACATTACGCGCTCGGTTGCTTTCATGCTGAGTCGCGAAGACGGCATGGGCATCAGCGATACATTTCCGCTCAAGCTTGGATTGAAACATACGCACCACAGTCTTTCGCACGCCGGGGATAAGGATGGGCAATTGGAGTTTGCCAAGTACGATTTGTTTCTCAGCCGGCAGGTGGCGCATTTCCTCCAGCGTCTCACCGACTATCGAGATCGGAATGGCCCCGTACTCGACAACACCATCGTGCTGTTTGGTAGCGGCGCGAGCACGACGCATAATTCACGCAACCTGCCGACCCTGGTTGCCGGCGGCGCCGGTATGGGCCTAACGCATGGATCCTACTGGCGAAACGACGAAACGCGGATGTCCAACGTGTACCTCTCCATCCTGCGGTCGTTGGGCATCGACCGGGAATCGTTTGCCGACAGCACCAGTACGGTCAGCAACTCGATCTTCAGTCGCGGGTAGTGTCGCGGATCACTTAGATTCCACGAGATTAGTCCTGGGCCTATATCATCGCCTCGGTGGATCAGGAGCTTCTCCGGCGCAACGAGTTTCTGCCGTACGATCGAGACAACAAGTTGAGCGGAGCATTTTGCGACATCCTTCGGACGTCTGGAATCGAATCCCCGGCGCAACCCCCTCGAGATTCATGAATCACTTTCCGGCCACTGCTTTCCTTGCTCTCGCCTTCGCGGCGCGGCTGGCCTGCGCCGTTGAACCGGTGAGCTTCAGCCGCGATGTGCTGCCGATACTCTCGGAGAATTGCCTGAGTTGTCACGGTCAGGATGAGAGCCATCGGAAGGCAAAACTGCGGTTGGATACCCGCGAAGGGGCCACTGCGGACAACAACGGCGTGCGGGCCGTGGTGCCGGGAAAGCCGGAGGTCAGTGAACTGCTGAAGCGCATCGGCTCCTCGGATGCCGACGAGGTGATGCCGACGCCCAAATCGCACAAGCTCCCGCTCAACACAGAGCAGGTGGAGGTGTTGTGTCGCTGGATCGCGGAGGGGGCGGTTTGGGGCAAACACTGGTCGTTTGAAAAGCCGGTCAAGGCAATGCTGCCGGGAAGTGCGTCGCATCCAGTGGATGCATTCATCGGCGGGCGATTGAAAAAGGAAGGCGTGGGATGCGCTCCCGAGGCCGCGAAGCACACGCTCCTTCGCCGCGTCTCTTTCGACCTCACGGGCTTGCCGCCAACGTTGGAGGAAGTGGAGGCTTTTGAGAAAGACACTTCACCCGACGCCTTCTCCAAGGTGGTGAAGCGACTTCTCGACTCGCCGCACTTTGGCGAGCGCATGGCGATGTGGTGGCTCGACGCGGCGCGCTACGCCGACACGGACGGTTTTCAGCAGGACGCCGACCGCACGAACTGGCCGTGGCGCGACTGGGTGGTGGGCGCCTTCAACGCCAACCAGCGATTCGACGAGTTTACCATCGAGCAGTTCGCGAGCGATCTGCTGCCCGATGCCACGCCGGAGCAGAAGCTCGCGACCTGTTTTCACCGCAACCACATGACGAACGGCGAGGGCGGCCGCGATCCCGAGGAGTCGCGTGTGGATTACGTCATTGACTGTCTGAACACCATCGGCACCACATGGCTCGGTCTCACGCTCGGCTGCGCCCAGTGCCACTCGCACAAGTTCGATCCGATTTCGCACACAGATTATTATCGTCTCACCGCGTTCTTCAACAGCATTGACGAGGACGGCAAGGCGGGCAACGAAGCGAAACCTTACCTCGCCTATAAATCGCCGCTCACGGAGCACGCCCTCGCCGATGCAGAGAGGGTCGTCGCGGAGCGCGCGCCGGCCGAAGCCCGCGCCCGCATCGACGCTGAGGGGCCGTTCGCCGCCTGGCTGAAAACCCGGGCGCAGGAGGTTCGCGGCGGTTTCTCCGCTTGGCATTTGCTTCAGCCTTCCGCGCTGGAGGCGAGCGAAGGCACGCGGCTCACTTCCGAGGCCGATGGCTCGGTGCAGGCCGGCGGGCCGCATCCAAACCAGGATGACTATCGCTTCATCACAACTGTGCCGCTGCCTCGGCTAACGGGTTTGAGGCTCGAGGTGTTGCCGCTTGCATCGCACACCGACGGCAAGTTTTCGCAGGGCAAGTCGGGCGAGTTTATTTTAACGGACATCAAGGTGCAGGTGCGACGCCACGGCAGCTCGCAAATCCGGGACATTGGCGTGAATTCAGCGGTGGCGGATTTTTCGGCTCCCCAGAAGGGCGATAGAGCCTACGGCGACATCAAGGGTGTGCTCGACGACGATCCCCGCAACGGGTGGACCACCAAGGGGGCGCCGAACACCGCGCCGCACGTCGCCGTCTTCGCCCTCGCCGAGCCACTCACGCTCGAGCCCGACGAGGAACTCATGTTCGAACTCCGGCAGCGCTCGACCGATGGCGACGCCAACATCGGCCGCTTCCGGCTCTTCGCGAGCGATCAGCCGGGCGCCGCGCTCATCAAGGATCTCAAACGCCGCGGTCTGCTTGACGAAACGCTTGTCATCTGGGGCGGCGAGTTCGGGCGGGGTGTGGCGGGTCAGGGCAAATGGGACAGCCCCGAAGCCGGCCGCGATCATCATCCGCGCTGCTTTACGGTGTGGTTGGCGGGGGGTGGGGTAAAGCCTGGCCTGACCTACGGCGCCACCGACGACTTCAGCTACAACGTCCAGGAGAATCCCGTTCATGTCCGCGACCTGCACGCCACGGTGATGCAGTTGCTTGGCATCGATCACGAGCGCTTCACCTACCGCTTCCAAGGCCTCGACTTCCGCCTCACCGGGGTCGAGCCGGCGCGTGTGGTGAAGGAGATCATCGCTTAGCGGCGGTATGACGAATCGCGGCCCATACTCTGTTCAAAGACTTGCAGGACGATCCGAAGGTGGGTCGTTACAGCTGAGGAACCGGTTTTCCTTGAGGCACGAGGGAGCCGTCGGTGAGTTGGCGTATCAGGCGTTGGCGCAGGGCGGTGGCTTCCTGGATGAGCTCCACGTCTTCAAGTTCACCAAACAAGCCGCTCACGAGTTGGACTCGTGCCATCATGATTGCTTCCGGGGTGCTCCCCGGGTTTGGAGGCAGGGGTTCTTCCAGGGCGCGGAGCATTTTGGTGCGCATTTCGCGCGGTAATGAAGTTTCCAAGATTGACGCGCGCACCAGTTGACTGGCCTGCTGATTGGTAGAGAGGTGAGGCAATGCAATGCCGGCCAATGTTCCGCGATCCCAAACGTTCGTCAAAGCTGGGTTGCTCCAGGCATACGTCAGAACGGGCACGACGTTCTCACGCAAGGTTCGCCCCAGGTAGTCCAGTGCGTGGTGATCCATCTGACCGTCGGATCCGACCAGCAACTGAACGGCACCTGCGGTGAACGTTGGGTCGTCAAACATCTCCAGGACCCCGTAGAGGTAATCTTTGGCCCGTTTATCGACCGCGGCGCCGGTTTGGGGTTGAGGGGGTGCCATTAACAGTTCGTGGGTGGTTTGGAGAATCTCGGTGCGATGCGTCTCGCCGCTCATGTCTCGCAGGGTGTGCGCCAGGTAAGCCACTTCGAGTGCGCGACCGGTTCGTTGCAATTGTTCGAGCAGAATGTCCTCCGAGGTTTCGCCACCGATGGCGTGCAACACGTCAAACAAGCCGAGGCGCAGGGTCGGCGGAACGCCAAAGTCGAGGCTGGTTTTGCTGAGTCGGGATTCGCCCAATCGCCGTTCCCCGAACGTCAGTTGTTGCCACCACCGACGGCGGAGTCCGTTGTTTTCACCTGACGTGATTTCGGGCAGGGCGGCGGGCCGCCGGGCATCAGGCGTGTAATCAGCGTCTTCGAATCGGAGCAGGTAGGCTTGAATGGTGGGAAGCGCTGAGGCGCCCAAGGCCACCATCGCTTCAAAATGAATCACGGCCTGCCGCTGAGCACGGATATCGGCAAAGCCGCCCCCGGCTTTCAGTTCAATGAGCTTTTGGAGAATCTCGGCGGCTGTGGGAGGCGCAGGGGGAGGCGCCTGGACGGTGACGGTCTTGATCACCACGTCCGGCGGACGGTTCCGGGCTTCTTCCAACGCCTTGGAGAGTTCTTCTTTCTCCTTCGCGAAACGCGCTTCGGCTTCTCCCAGAGAATTGTGGTACCGGTCCGCATCCGCCCGGCGCGCCCACACCAACATCGCCAAGCCCACCGCTGTTCCAGCCAGCAACAATAACAGCAGCATTCGCTTCACGACGTGGATAGACCCTTCTTCATGTCCCGTCCCGCATTCCTGCGGTCCAAAGGAACGAAATTAGTGATGTTGGTTTCGGACACTCACGCGTTGTAGGTGGAGCTGGAAACCCGGCCTCCGTGGCCGGTCCAGTTCGTGTGGAAAAATTGACCGCGCGGTTGATCAATCCGCTCATAGGTATGGGCTCCGAAATAGTCCCGCTGTGCCTGGAGGAGGTTTGCCGGGAGACGGGCCGTTCGATACCCATCGAAAAAGCCGAGGGCGGTGCTGAACGCCGGAACGGGAATTCCCTTTTTCGCAGCCATCGAGACGACATTCCGCCAGCCCTTCTGGCATTTCCTGATCTCACCCCGGAAATAATCGTCGAGCAATAGGTTCGTGAGCTTCGGGTGGGCGTCGTAAGCCTCCTTGATCCGGCCGAGAAAGCGTGACCGGATGATGCATCCACCGCGCCACATCAGGGCGATTCCGCCGTAGTTCAAATTCCAACGATACTCGGCCGCCGCCGCCCGCATGAGCATATAGCCTTGCGCATAGCTGACGATTTTCGATGCATATAAGGCGCACCGGATGTCCTCCACAAACCGGGCCCGATCGGTCCGGATTGTTGGACGTGGACCCTTTAGCTTGCGGGCTGACTTCACACGCTCTTCCTTCATCGAACTGACGCAGCGGGAATAAACTGCCTCGGCGATCAGCGTCACCGGTTGCGCCAGCTCCGCCGCGTTCATCACAGTCCACTTGCCCGTCCCCTTCTGGCCTGCTGCGTCGAGGATTTTGTCCACAAGGGGCTGCCCGTCTACGTCCTTAAACTTAAGAATGTCCCGCGTGATCTCCACGAGGAAGCTGTCAAGCTCCCCTTCGTTCCACGCGGAAAAGACGGCATGCATCTCGTCGGCTGTCATCCCTAATCCATCCCGCATCAGGTGATACGCCTCGCCAATCAACTGCATGTCCCCGTACTCGATACCGTTGTGAATCATTTTCACATAGTGGCCCGCACCTCCTTCTCCCACCCAGTCGCAGCAGGGAACCCCGCCATCCACTTTGGCGGCGATTCCCTGAAAGATCGGTTTCACATCGGGCCACGCCGCCGGACTTCCACCCGGCATAATACTCGGTCCGTGCCGGGCACCCTCTTCGCCGCCGGAAACCCCGGTTCCCACAAAATGAATCCCCTGCGCCGCCAACGATGCCACCCGGCGGTTGGTATCGGTGAACAAGGAATTGCCACCGTCGATCACGATGTCGCCTGCTTCTAAGTGCGGTAGCAACTGATCGATGAATTCGTCCACGGGCGTCCCCGCTTTGACCATTAGCATCACGCGGCGGGGTTTCTTCAATGCCGCCACCAGCTCCGGAATGGAATGAGCGCCGACGACGCGGGTTCCCTTTGCCTCGTTGGCGAGAAAATCATCCACCTTGGAGACGGTCCGATTGTAGGCCACGACTGTGAAGCCGTGGTCATTCATGTTAAGGATTAAATTCTGGCCCATCACGGCCAGGCCAATGAGTGCGATATCGCCCTGTGGTTGCATGCTCGAAGGAAGTATCAAATGCGGTGCTCGAACCAAACCCCCGACGTTCGAAATGTGAACTCCGGGAGCCAGGAAGGTACCCACGGGCGCGAAACAGAAAAGCAGGATTTTGAGAACTTCCAACCATCCGCCGCATCCCGATGTTGTGGGTGTTGCTAGTTCGCACGACTCCCGATGTGCCGATTCTTCACGTATGCCAACAAGTGGGTGAAGCTCGGAACAACGCTGCGGAACAGCGCCAGAGAGTCACCCATGGCGGGAGCCATGGGAAAGCGTTCACTTGGAATGGCTACTCATATCGGAGGGACTCGATGGGATCCAGGTTGGCCGCCTTCCATGCGGGGTAGGTGCCGAAGACAATTCCGACCAGAGAACAGACGACTAAACCAATCAGAGCCCAATCCCAGGGGATAATCGGCGGAGTCTTCAAGGCCAATGCCCCCAGGTTGCCGGCTGCCACCCCGAGGAGCACTCCAGCGATTCCGCCGATCTCACAGAGCACAATCGCCTCAAAGATGAATTGAGTCATAATGTTCCGCTTCTTCGCCCCGACGGCGCGCCGGATACCGATCTCTCGCGTTCGCTCTGTGACGCTTACCAGCATGATGTTCATGATGCCAATGCCCGCGGCCAGGAGGGCGATGCTCGCAATGACACCTGCGCCGGTGCGGATCGCCAGCGTCAGGGCGCGAAACTGGCTGATAATCGAATCGTTTGAGACGATTTCGAAATCGTCCTTCTGACCCGGCGGCACTTTGCGCAGCGTCCGAAGTATCGCTCGTGCCTCCTCTACGGTATCGTCGAATCCCGCCTGATCCCGGGCTTGGATCTGGATTTGGATCGATCGCTCCCGGCCATATCGGTCCAGCGCCGTGGAAATCGGAATCGCCAAGAACGAATCCATGCTGCGACCGAACATCGAACCTTTGGCCTCCAGCACCCCGACGACGGTATAGGCGATGCCCCGATACCGGACGGATTCGCCCACGGGGCTGCCGAAGGGGAACAGCTTCTTCGCAAGATCCGCCCCCAGCACGCAGAGCAGCCGGGAATTGTCCACGTCGCTTTCCGAAAAGGCCCGGCCTTCACTCACCGCAAGGTTCCGAGTTTCGAAGGCTTCCGGGGATAATCCCTGGAGCGGGATATCTGGATTCGTCTTGGTGAAGCGAGAGGACGCTTCCCCGACATCGAGTTCAGCACTCACCCCGACCGCCTGCGCGAGTTTCAGACGCTCGGACAACTGACGTGCAACCGGAAGATAGAACCGCCGCCGCCGCCAATACTCTTGCTCCGTGTTGAAGTCGCCATCCACCTGGATCGTCGGGAATCGCTGCACCTGGAATGTATGAGAACCCAGCTGCGCCAGTTGCTTCTCCAGATTCGTCTGCAATGCCCGCAACGCCGTCATTACCAGGATGATGGAAAAGACACCAATGAGCACTCCCAGCAGCGTGAGTGCGGAGCGAAGCTTGTGTGCAGCAACCGCTTGAACCGCCATCCGGACGCTTTCCCGAAATTCTGTTGCGAGAGGTAGGTTCATGGGATCATCGCGTGACGTCGCGCTATTCGGCGCGAAGGGCTTCCACCGGATCTAACTTCGATGCCCGCCAAGCGGGAATGAATCCGGCTATAATGCCCGTCAACACCGAGACTAGCAGGGCGATCGCCACCAACCACCAGGACATTTGAGCCGCCATGAACCGGTTGATGACAAGGGTCAGCGGCCAGGACACGAGGATGCCGAGGATGCCGGCGAAAAGCGTGATGAGCGCCGCCTCCACGAGAAATTGCAGGAGGATGGACCGGCGCTTGGCGCCGATCGCCTTGCGAATCCCGATCTCCTTGGTTCGCTCCGCGACGCTTACGAACATGATGTTCATGATTCCAATGCCTCCGACAAACAGCGATAGGCTCGTGATGAAAAGACCGACGGCCGCAATCGTGCCGCCGACGGCGCGGAAGAAGTTTAAAAACGCCTCCTGCCGGTTGATCGCAAAATCGTCCGGCATGCCGGGTTCGATCCGCCGCAACTTCCGCATGATGCCGCGGAGTTCCTCCTCGGCGTCGTCAAGCCGGGTTGCATCCTTTGCCTTTACGAGGATGTGGTAATCCGGCCGTTCTTGAAAATCATTTTCGAATCGTGTGACGGGGATGATCAGCTGGTTGTCCATGTTGAACCCGGTGAAAAATGTGCCCATCTTATCGATGACCCCCACCACTTCGTACTGGATGTCGTTCACTTTTACACGATGGCCCAACGGTGATTGATTTTGGAAAAAACGCTCCGCCAGATAGTTCCCGAGTACACAGACATTGCGCGCCGAACCGACCTCGGCCGCGTTGAACCACCGTCCCTTCGCGATGGACAGCCCTCGGACATCAATGCTCCGGTCCGTATTGCCCATAATCCACACGCCGCGCGCCTTCTTTTTCTCGTAGGTGACCGTTCCGTTGAAGTCCGACTCGACACTCACCGCCGTCGCCAGCGTGACGACCCGTTCCAAGTCATGGGCGTTCTGCATCGTGAGTGGACGGCGGTTTCGGACCACGCGCCAATCCTCGTTGCTGAACCAGGCGAACCTCTGGATAAACAGCGTGTCCGCGCCCATTGTGGCGACACTCCGCTGAAATGCGTTGTTCAATCCGTTGATGGCCGTGCCCATCAGCGTGACGGTGACAATTCCGATGATGACTCCGAGGGTGGTCAGCGCCGAGCGCAGCACGTTTGCACGCAGCGCCGTGAGGGCGATGAGGAACGATTCGCGAAGCTCCTCTGTCGTCGTCATGCGATGGGTGGCGGCAAAGTTACCCCACCCTCAGAATGGGGCGTCCGGTACCGGAGATTGGGTGCGTCTTCCGCGATCAACCCATCCCGAAGCCGGATGACCCGGCGGGCATGCTGGGCGACCTCTTCCTCATGCGTCACCACGATGATGGTGTTGCCTTTCCACGACAGCTGATCGAACAGAGCCAGAATCTCCTCGCCCGTCCGTGAATCGAGATTCCCCGTGGGTTCATCGGCGAGGACGATGCTTGGGTTGTTCACCAAGGCGCGGGCGATGGCCACTCGCTGACGTTGGCCACCGGAGAGTTCATTGGGTCGGTGGTGCATGCGGTTCTCGAGACCCACATGGGCCAGTGCAGACCGAGCCATTTCCCGTCGTTCGCCCTTCGGCACGCCGGAATAGATCAGCGGCAACTCTACATTGTGCAACGCATCGGATCGGGGCAGCAAATTGAAGCTCTGGAAAACAAATCCGATCTCGCGATTCCGAATCTCGGCGAGCTGATTGTCATTCATGGACGCGACGTTCTTGTCATTCAGCAGGAACTCCCCCTCCGAGGGCGTGTCGAGACAGCCCAGAAGATTCATCAACGTCGATTTACCCGAGCCGCTGGGCCCCATGATCGCGACATACTCGCCCTTGCCGATATCCAGAGAGGCACCCCGCAACGCATGGACCACCTCGGAGGCCATCACGTAACAGCGGCCGAGATTGCGGATACGGATCAGGGACATGAGATTCGAGGAATGTCGTGAGTCGGACTACGGCGGCCTCTCACTTGGAAGCCGCTGCCTTGCGGGCTTTGTCGTTGTCAACTTTCGCGGGCTTGTCTTCGTCAAGCTCTCGCGCAATGGCCTTGAATCCTCCACTGACGACGTCCAGACCTTCGGTGACACCCTCGATGATCTCGTAGTAGTTGTCATCACTGATGCCCCGTTTGACCGGTAACAATTTCGCCTTGGCATCCACTACAGTAAATACGACATCAATCGGCTTCGCTCCTTCTTTCTGCCGTTTCTTTTCTGAAATTCCCAGCAAGTCTGCCGCATCTTTCTCCTCCTTGTCCCGTTGCACACTTTTGGCATCTTTCTTCGCATCAGGCCGGACAGAGCCCTTCGGAAGCCGGGTGGTCACACTCTGGATCGGCACCGTCAGAACATTCGTCCGATAGGTCGTCTCGATGTCCGCGGTGACGCTCATTCCAGGTCGGAAGAATTCCTTTTCGGTGATGCGGATCCGCACTTCAAACTTGGTGGCCTCCTGTTGTGTGCCCATGCCTTGGGTCTTCGCTGAATTCGCAATCTGGGTCACGAGTCCTGCAATTTTCCGATCCCGAAACGAATCCACCTCGAGCCGTGCCCGTTGCCCGACGACGACCTTCACCACATCCACTTCGCCCACCTCCACACGCGCCTCCATCTTGTTGAGATCCGCAATGGTCATGATCTCGGTCCCCGCCATCATCCCGGTTCCCACCACTCGTTCCCCCACTTCCGACGTCAATTTCGACACCGTGCCGTCGATTGGCGATAAAATGGTCGTCTTGAGCAAATCTTCCTCCGCCTTCTTCAGAGCTGCGGAGGCGACCTGCACTTGATGGCCTGCGGCAGTCGAATTCGCATGCGTCACCTCGACCTGCGCCCGCGCGTTTTCAAGAGCCGTCCGGACTTCGTCATAAACCGATTCGCTCAACAACTTGCGGTTGAAGAGTTCCGCATTCCGACGGAACTCCGACTCCGCCTTGCGGACATTCGCTTCGGCGGTCAGGAGACTCGCCCGGCTGGATTGATGATTGGCTTGCGATGAATTCCGGTTTGCCTCCGCTGAATTCCGGCTGGCCTCGTAAAAATCCCTTTTGATGCGAACCAACAAGGCGCCTTTGGCCACCGGCTGCCCCTCTTTGACCGGTAGTTCGATGATCTCGCCCGCCACCTCGGGACTGATCTTCACCTGCAGAAACGGCTGCACTTTGCCGGTTGCCGTAACTCGTTCCGTAACATTACGGCGGGCGACCTTCTCGGTCTGGACGACGGTCGGCGGTTGGCGCCAGCAGCCTGGCCCAAACAGAAGAATCGCTGGGAGACTGAAAAGGAGAAGCAGTTGACTCTGCCTTGGAAATCTGGCCCGAAATGGCATGATGTTGGAGAGTAGGACACTCAAGGGGTCCGTTTGTTTCAAAAAAAACACGCGAAGGCCAGTTGTTTAGGCAGGTCTTAGGGCGGATCCATCCAAGCCCAGATTCCCCTCACACGAAGTCGGGAGGAACGGTGGGTATTGCCTCCCAATTGCCAGCTTTCCTCACGGACGGACCACTTGTAGGGTCATCGCATTCAGAGCCGTTCATGGATTTCCTTTGAAAAGTCACCCTCTAAATGCGTACGGTGCAGGCTAGGTCCGAAGGTAATTAACTAAGAACTGATCATGGAAGGCTTAGTAGTTCTGCTGGGCTTGACGCTGATCGGTGTCGGAGTCGTCCTGCCGATCTCGGCGTTCATCCGCTCCGGGCGGGCCGTTCGTGACACGGAGGCGCTTCGGCGGAGGCTCGCGTCGATCGCAAGTTGAATTGTGCCGCCTCAAACATCCGCTTCCTAGCCAATCAAGTTCTTCCCAATCCACCGCACTCGGGTTGCCCGAAACCGCGGACATCGTTCTCACCCCAATCGAGACGGGTCCGCCTGGATCGGTGACGCCGCCTGACTTCCTGGCTCCTGTCCCCCCCGCGCCCGCCCTGACGTCGGAATCTGCGAACGTTCCCTTTGTTCAACGCGAGGAGAGGGTCCAGCCGGCGATGCCCTCCGTGCCGCCGGTAATGGCGCCATGGGTCAATGTCTCGCCGGCAGCCGTTGCTTCGCCGCCTACGCCATCCGCCCGGTCTATCCTGAAGTTTGATTGGGAACAGTTCATGGGTGTGAAGCTGTTTGCTTGGCTGGGTGGATTGGCTCTGTTCCTCGCTGTGGCCTACTTCGTAAAATACTCGTTTGAGCGCGACCTCATCCCGACCGAGGTGCGCGTGGCGCTCGGCTTTCTTGCCGGTCTTGGACTGCTCGTGGGCGGCGTGGTATTGAAGCAGCGGCAGTATGCTGTGACGTCACATACGCTCTGTGCGACCGGCGTGGTAGTGCTCTACGCCGTCACCTTTGCGTGCCGTGCGGTGTATCATTTTTCGTTCTTTGGGCCGGTCCTGACATTCCTGCTGATGGTATTGATCACGGCCACGGCCTTCATGCTCGCGGTCCGACTGAACGCCATGGCCGTCGCGATTCTCGGAATGGTCGGCGGTTTCCTCACGCCTGTGCTGCTCTCGACCGGTGTCGAAAATCCGGTCGGCTTATTCAGTTATATTGCGCTGCTGGACGCCGGCCTGATTGCGGTGGCGTTGGCGCGGCGCTGGCATTTTTTGATCGTGCTCGGGGCGCTTGGAACGGCGGGAATGGAACTGGGCTGGTCCGAACAGTTTTTCACCGTCGACAAGATCGTCACTGCGATGGTCGTCCTGCTGGGCTTTGACGCGCTCTTCCTCGGCAGCAATGAGGTGGCGCAGCGGCGCAAGCAACCGAACATCTGGTTTCAGGGCGCGGCCTCTGGCCTTGCGCTACTGACGCTGGTGTATGCGCTGTTTCTCCTGCGCTACGACACACTCGGACAGCGTCCGGCCCTGCTTGGCACGCTCGTGCTGGGCGCGGATCTATGTTTGCTCGCCCTGACGTTACGCGAACCGCGGCTCGGGCCACTGCAACTTCTTGGCGGCGCGCTCGCGCACTTTTTCATCGCAATTTGGACTGTTCAAAACGTCAGCAACGAACTCCTCTTTTGGGGACTGGGCCTCGTGCTGGTGTTCGCGACACTGCATAGCATCTTCCCAATCATTTCTCAACGACTTCGACCCGATGCCGCACCGGTCTGGTGGTCGCATCTGTTCCCGCCTCTGGCGCTGCTGCTGATGCTGATTCCCTTCTTCCAACTCGCCGAGGTGTCCATCCTGATCTGGCCCGTCATCCTTCTCGTGGATCTGCTCGCCATCGGCCTCGCGCTCGTCACGGCATCTCTGGTCTCCATCGTCGCGGTGCTGGCCCTGACGGTGCTGGTGGCTGTGGCGTGGATTTTCCGTGTTCCAATTGAGAGCGTGGAGTTGCCGTTTATGTTGATCGTCGTCGGTGGAATGGCGGCGGTGTTTTTCTTCGCTGGAATGTTCGTCATACGAAAGCTTGTTGCGCGTGAGCCTGAAGGAACCACCGCGGATCCCCTGGCGAAGGCGTTTGCCGCCTTCGGACTCACCGGTGTTTCATCGGAACTGTTGCGTTCGCAATTGCCCGCGCTCTCGGCGCTTCTGCCATTCCTCCTGCTGATCCTCATCACTTCGCGGATTCCGCTGCCGAATCCGTCACCGGTCTTCGCGCTTGCGCTTGCGCTCATCGCGCTCTTGCTGAGCGTGGCGCGGACGTTCCGGGTTCTGTTGCTGACCGCCGTTGGCTTAGGCTGCGTTCTGGCGCTCGAAACGCTTTGGCACTCGCGCCACTTCGACGTGGCCCAGATGCCACTCGTCCCACTGCTGTGGTATCTCGGGTTCGCGGCGGTGTTCGTGGGGTTCCCGTTCGCCAACCGTACGCAGTGCCGCGACGAGATGTTGCCGTGGGCGGTGGCCGCATTGTCAGCCCCGCTGCACTTTTCGCTCATTTACCGCGTTGTGACTGCTGCGTGGCCCAACGGTATGATGGGCTTGCTGCCGGCGGTATTCGCACTGCCGCTACTAGGCTGCGTCGTCGTATTGTTGAAATAGTTTCCGCCCGGGCACTCACAGCGGGATGGCGTCCTCGCCTGGTTTGGCGGGGCGGCGCTGTTCTTCATCACGCTTATCTTCCCGATCCAGTTCGAGCGTCAATGGATCACTGTGGCGTGGGCGCTCGAAGGCGCGGCCTTGTGCTGGCTTTTCCATCGCGTGCCGCATCCGGGACTTCGCATCGCCGCTGTCGGACTGCTGGCGGTGGCCTTTGCGCGCCTCGCACTGAACCCGGAGGTGCTCCGCTACCACCCGCGCAGTGCAACGCCGATTCTCAACTGGTATCTTTACGTTTACGGCCTCACGACCGCGGCGCTGTTCGTGGCGGCCCGGTTGCTTGCGCCGCCGCGCAATCGAATCGTCGCACTGAATGCCCCTATACTGATGAACACACTCGGCGTCGTTCTCGCCTTCATCCTATTGAACCTGGAAATCGCCGACTACTTCATGGCGGCGGGTGAGAGGGAGTTGACATTCCAGTTCTCCGGCAATCTTGGACGCGACATGACCTATACGATTAGCTGGGCTTTATTCGCGCTGGGCCTGCTGGTAGTGGGAATTTGGAGGCAGTTGCGTGCGGCGCGTTACGCGGGTCTGGCGTTGTTGAGCGTGACGTTGTTGAAGCTGTTCTTCCACGATCTCGCGCGGTTGAACCAACTTTACCGCATTGGTGCTCTGGCTGGCGTCGCCGTCGTGGCCATTTTCGCATCGTTCCTCTATCAAAAATTCCTCGCCACCGACCCAGGAGGGCCGAAGAAAATCCCGACTCCCCCTTGAACCTGCCACCCTTACCGTTGTCCCGTAGCTGCGGACGGAAGTCCGCGCATCTCTCTCGGCTGCGAAAGTTCATGGTGTCGAACCGTCCTGCGGACTGAACTCCCTGCTCCCATGTTCACCGTCCGAAATTTCCTGCTGGCCCTGCTGGCCCCTCTTGTCATCGCCCGTACGACGGCCGCCCCGCTGAATGATTGGCCATCCCGCCAAAGCTTGGACGTGGCGGCACCGGGTCTGGTGAGGATCGTATTGCCGCCGGAGACCTTTGATGTCGCGCAAGCCTCGCTCGCGGATATGCGCGTGCTGGATCCCGCCGGTGCGGAAGTGCCGTTCCTAATTGACCGCCGAGAGGCCATCACTCGAACACTCCGTCCGAAGGAGGGTTGGCAGGTTTTTCTCGAAGGGAACCGCACGCGGATTGAGATTGATGTAAGCCTGCGAGGCCGGCTCATTGCGCTTAGCCTCGAAACACCCGCGCCCGAATTCTTGAAAGCTGCTTCGCTGACAGGTGCCACTGCGGGTGGGACTCGCGTGCTGCTATCGGCTTACCCGGTGTTCCGCCAACCGGGCGGCGCGACGCAGCTTTTGCTCAAGCTGCCCGAAGGCGCGTGGACCCATCTCACGCTCACGCTGGATGATGCGCGATCGAAACCGATTCCGATTACTGCCATCGCGATGCACGAGGAGGAGTCCGAGGCACCCCACCGGAGGCCGCTGGCAGCCGCCTCAGCGAGCGTATCGAAGGCGCTGGTGAGACGCGGCTTACCATTGACCTGGGCGCGGTGCGCGTGCCGCTGGCAGGACTGCGGTTCCAGACTGAAGAACCGCTATTCATCCGGCGCGTGAACGTTCTCACGCGCGAGTGGGAAAACGGCGAAGTGCGCGAACGTCTGCTCGGCGCCGGCACGATCTATCGCGTGGCGGTTGAAGGTAGGAACGTGGCCGCGCAGCTCGACCTCGCGCTCGACGCGCAGCCACCCTCGCGTGAATTGGTCCTGGTGATTGACAACGGGACAGCCCGCCGCTGCCCGTGGATGCTGTTGCGCCGCTGCGCCGTTTGATCCACCTCGTGTTTCTTGCGCGGCAGGCCGGAGGCTACCAATTGTTCAGTGGCAACCCGCGCGCCGCTGCGCCGCGTTCGACGTCGCTGCGCTGGCTTCGCAACTTAAGGGAGCCACACTCGCTTCGCTCAAGCCGGGGGGCCTCGGTGCGAACCCCGAGTTCCATCCTTCTGAACCGCTGCCGGAAATCCCGCTGTTTGCGGCCATGCTCGAAGTGGAGCCGTGGCGATTTCGCCCCGCGGTGAAGCTCATCCCTGGCTCGGTGCAACAGCTCGAACTGACGCCGCACGTGCTGGCCCACGCGCAGGCCGGGTTGGGTGATCTACGTCTGATTGCGTCCGGCAAACAGGTGCCGTTCATCCTCGAGCGCGCCGGATTCACACGCGCCCTCGCGCCCGAAGTATCGCGAACCGACGATCCGAAAAAACCGCGCTTGAGCCGCTGGACCCTTCGCTTGCGCCAAGCTCAACTGCCACTGACAACCCTCTCCTGCGAAACAAAAGCGACCTTATTCCAGCGTGAGACGCAGGTGATCGAGGAAGTGCCCGACAGCCGGGGTGAACGGCATCCGCGGATCCTGGGGGGCTCGTCCTGGATCCGCAAACCGGACAGCAAATCGGGCCGGTTCAGCGTCAAACTTTCCCTCCCACCGCAGACGGAAACATTGTTGCTGGAGATCGACAATGGCGACAACCCGGCGTTGGATTTGGAGAAGTTCCAGGTTTTTCTTCCTGTGAACCGGCTGCTGTTCAAGGCGGCACCGGGCGCGGTGATGGAACTTTGCCACGGGAACACAAAAGCCATTTTACCGAACTACGATCTCAGCCTGGTCGCGCCGCAGATCCTCGCCGCCGCAAAGTCGGATGCGACGTTGGCCGACACCGATCCCGCTGGGTCAGCGGGGCGGAACTCTTCGGGCAGGACGTTATCGTTCGTCTTCTTTGGAGTCCTTGCGTTGGTGGTGGCCGTGTTGATGGGGGTCATCGTGCGACTGCTGCCGAAACCCGCCAGCGCAGGGTGATGACGCGCAAGTCGTTGCACGAACAGGCTCCGAAACCTCCGAGGTGTGTTCTCCACCAACTGGCGACGCCCCATCGCCGTTCCGTCACAATCAGTCAGCGATTCTCAAGCATGCCGCGTTTCTTTAGGTAACGCGCGACCATGTAGGCGACCGACACCAGGGCCAGCAAGGACCAGACCGTCCGGACGTTTGAATCATGGATATCATACTCGCCGGCAAACCAGCGGTTTTTCAGGCTCGCAAGAAGGATCGCCGCCATCCAAATATACGCTGAACCATACTCGGCTGTGATGAGCCGTTTCCAGTTATAGCGCATCCCTTCGAGGGTCTTGCTCAGGCCGGAGAAATTGGGCAGCAGCCGGTTCACGCGGGCGCAATACTTCGTGAACTCCTCCCCGAACTTACCCCGCAAATAGGCTTCTTCGGCCGCGATGATCGCCCAATACGCGAAGAGGAAGAAAGGAACACCCAGAGCCAGGAACAGTAACGAGTTTGCGGCGGTCCCAATGCCGATCAGGATCAGACAGTTACCGACGTACAGTGGGTTCCGGCAATGAGCAAAAATGCCCCCATGCACGAGTCTATCCGCATACACTTGCCGCTTGCGCCCACCCCGAACGATGTAATCCAAACCGACCGTCACGGCGCGCAGAGCTTGTCCGGACATGGCCACCAAAACTCCAATCAGAAGCCCGAGGCGAGAATCAGGAAAGGCGGTGGGCCCGTTGAGGAAGATGAGGATGTATAGCAACGGAAACAGCCCGTTCCGGCAGCGAAAGAAAAAATTACCAATCTGGACAATCATTTGACTGCGATAATGCCGCTGAAGTTATACCACTTAAAAAATACGTCGACGTAGCGGAACCCGGCGCGCAGCAGCATTTCCTGGTTTTCCATCAGCTTATAGGGAACGAGGACGTTCTCGAGCGCCTCCCGCTTTTGGGCGATTTCAAGTTCGCTATAGCCGTTCCGCTTCTTCAGATCGTAATAGTATTTGATGAACAAACGGTTGAACAAGGAATCTTCTCCGATCAGTTTCTCGACCAGAATGAGAGCCCCGTTTTCGTTCATGCCACTCAGAATAGCGCCGATCAATTTGTCGCGGTGCAGCGGTCGGATGAACTGCAACGTCAGGACCATGAGCACCATCGAAGCATTTTCAATCTGAATGCCCTGGTTCAAGTCGGCGAGCCTCAGTTCGTGATCCCGGGAAAAGTTGTTCTCGTCGAATTTGGCGCGGCATTTCGCCAGCATCTCGTCGGAATTATCCACGCCGATAAACCGCACCTCATCGGGCACGTGTTGGTGCAAGTGGAGCAGGGTGGTGCCGGTTGAACAGCCCAAGTCATAAAGGTTGGTGCCTTGGACGGCAAAATCGCCGGCCATTTCGCCGATCATGCGTTGCATCTCGGCGTAGAACGGCACGGAACGCCCCACCATGTCGTCGAAGACTGTTGCGACCTTTTCTCCAAAATGGAAATCAGCCACGTCTTTGATTTTATCGCTGAATACTTGGTCTTTTGCCTGCACTGGAATCCATTGTTGTACGTTGACTTGTTACCTGGGAACCCAGCCTGACCCGGGAGCGGCAAAAAACCAAGCATTCACCGTCTGGAATTGGCCGGAACCACTCCATTGTCTTACGTTGTAAAATTCCCCCATAAATAATTTTAGACATAAGAAATAATAAATCACGACCGATTTGCCTCAAATACAAGGGTGTGTGACGATCAAGAAATGTTTTCATTGAACCCATGCGATTCCCCTGCTGTCTTGATGTCCGTTGGTTTCATTGGGGAACGGGTGTGAGGTTGCAACGACCGTCTGCCGTGCCTCGTGTCGGTTCCAGACGGAGCTGGCAAAGGGGGTTTGTTTGGTTGTTTGGGTTAGGCGGCCGCCGAAAGGCGGCCGCTTTTTGGCGGATTGAGTTCTCGTCAAATGAAGTCGTGTTTTGGTTGCCTGCGCGAATGGCTCTTTGAAATGCGGGCAAACAGAGAGGCTCCAATCAATTCTTTCCAAAAAGCTTGTCAACGCGGACTCGGCCCATAACCTGCTCGTGAAATCATTGAAACTTGCCCGAGTGGGTGAGTTGGCGGGCTTTGGCGGTAAAAACCGTGTGTTACCCCAAAGCCCGCTTCGTTTTCCTCTCACCCAAGGCTTGTGGCTGCAGCTCTGACCCCAGAAAGCATGATTCAGCGAGACTGAAATACTCACTTTCCCTGGAAAATCGGTTCGGGAATTGCTACAACCGCCGGTTAGCCTACTGTATGAATCCACTGTTTCGGGTAGCTTTGCCCGTTTATTGCGTTTTGGCCCTGATTGGAGTTGAGCTACTCCGAGGGGACGTTGTTCTCATCGAATTCCTTGCCAACAACACCAAGGGTTTGAAGGACGCAGACGGGGAATTTTCGGATTGGATCGAGATACACAACACGGGCAGCCTGCGGGTCAACTTGGTGGATTGGGCGCTGACCGATGATCCGCGTCTCCCAGGCAAGTGGCTCTTCCCTTCGACGAACTTGGAGGCCGGTTCGTACCTCGTGGTGTTTGCCTCCGGCAAGGACCGCGCCCGCGCTGGGGCAGAACTTCACACCAGTTTCAGTCTCGACGCAAACGGAGAGTACCTCGCCCTATTTCCCCCCGAATCCGCCGCTTCAGCGACCGAATTCAGTCCCTCATTTCCACCGCAGAAGCCGGACATCTCGTATGGATTCCGCGACGGCAAACTTTACTTCTTCCCGTCGCCCTCCCCGAGGGCGGTAAATTCCGGCGGCTTCGAAAACTTTGTGGCTGACACCAAGTTCAGCAGCGATCGCGGATTCTACACTGCCCCGTTTGAGTTAACCATTTCCTGTGCCACTCCGGGCGCCGTCATTCGCTACACGACCAACGGCGCACCTCCGACGGCCAATTCAGGGATCATTTTCAGCAAGCCCATTGGGATCGATCGGACCGTCGTGGTGCGCGCAGCCGCCTTTAAGACGGACTTGCAACCCTCCGGTGTTGACACGCAGACCTACCTGTTCATCGAAGACATCCTCCGGCAGTCCGTCGATGGCCGTGCTCCGTCCGGTTGGCCAACGAGCTGGGGCGGGAACACGGTGGACTACGGAATGGATCCAGACATCGTCAACGGGGTCCGGTACAAGGACCGGATAAGGAACGATCTGAAGGCTCTCCCCAGCTTTTGTGTGGTGACTGAACTTAAGAACCTGTTCGACAGCCAATCCGGAATCTATTCGCACGCCGATCAGGACGGTCGCGATTGGGAGCGTCCCTGTTCACTGGAGCTGGTGTATCCCGACGGCCGAAAGGGGTTCCAGGTGAATAGCGGGATTCGGATCCGGGGAGGGTTTTCCCGTAGCGGCGGCAATCCGAAGCACGCGTTTCGTTTTTTTTTCCGCGAGCAATACGGTGTCTCCAAACTCCGGTTTCCACTGTTGGGTAACAACGGGACCGACACCTTTGATGCCCTCGACCTGAGAACGTTTCAGAATTATTCCTGGAGTTTCCAGGGGGACCGCAACGGGGTGTTTATCCGCGACCAGTTTTCCCGCGATGCACAGCTGGCCATGGGGCAGCAGGGCGAGCGAGGCGACTTTTACCACCTCTACATTAACGGTCAATACTGGGGTATCTACAACACCTGCGAACGTCCGGAGGCCAGCTACGGAGCAACCTACTTTGGTGGACAGAAGGAGGACTATGATGTCATCAAGGTCGAAACCACCTCGGGGTATAATATCAACGCAACGGATGGCAACCTCGACGCCTGGCGACGGTTGTATAACATTGCCAAAACGGGGTTCACCAACAACGAAGCCGCCTATTTTCGGATTCAGGGATTGAATGCCGATGGCACTCCAAACTCGATGTTCGAAAATCTGCTCGAGATGGACAACTTAATCGACTACATGCTCGTCATCCTGTACGGCGGCAACATCGACGCCCCAATCTCCAACTTTCTGGGCAATGAATCGCCCAACAATTGGTACGGTCTTCGCAATCGCACCGGCCAAAATGGTGGGTTTCGGTTCATGGCTCATGACGCGGAACACACGCTCCTTCCCTGGAATGCGACCATTGACCGCACGGGTCCCTATTCCGCCGGCAATTCGGGTATTTCCAAGAGCAACCCCCAGTGGATCTTTCAACGGTTATGGGCCAGTGCGGAATTCCGGATCCGTTGTGCGGACCGTGTCCACAAGCACCTGTTCAACAACGGAGCCCTCACCGATGCCTCCGCCCTCAAATTATTTGAAGAGCGCATTCGACAACTTGATCCCGCCATCGTAGCGGAATCGGCCCGATGGGGTGATGCCAAGGTCAGTCCTCCCATTAACCGCGAGGACTGGCTGGCGGCGGTTGCCGCTGTGCGGACCGGGTTTATTAGGGGACGTACCGCATTGGTCGTGACCCAGCTGAGGAAACATGATCTATACCCAGTCACCGTGGCTCCCGCATTTAATCAGCACGGGGGACCCGTCGTGAAAGGCTTTCAGGCCACAGTCACCGCTCCCGCGGGCACACGGTACTACACGACCGATGGTTCTGACCCTCGCCTGATCGGTGGCGCGGTGGCGCCGGCTGCTCGCGCATACTCCGAAGCGATTGCCGTCGACGAAACCACCACGATTCGCTCCCGGGCGAGGGTGGGATCCGTCTGGAGCGCGCTGAACGAGGCAGCGTTTACTGTGATTCAGAATTTTGCCGAACTCTTTATCACGGAAATTCAGTACAATCCAGTCGGAGGGGGCGGACAAGATGGAGACAACTTTGAATTCCTCGAACTCAAGAATGTGGGATCCGCGACACTCGACTTGAGTGGCGTGCAGATCACCAACGCGATTCAGTACACGTTCCCCATCGGCACGCGGCTGGCGGCGGGACAGTTTGCAGTCCTGGTGAGCAACTCGGATGCGTTTACCAATCGATATCCAGGCCGTGCGTTCGCCGGAGTTTACCAGGGACATCTGGCGAACAGTTCGGAATCCATTTCCGTTGTGCATGCAACTGGAATGCCGATTTTTGAAGTGAATTATTCCGATGCGTCTCCTTGGCCTCAATCGGCAGACGGCCTCGGCTTCTCCCTGGTGCCCCTCAACGCCAATTTGAATCCTGACCCCAACAACCCCGCTCACTGGAGGGCCAGCTCTCTGGCGGGTGGTTCGCCGGGCGCAGACGATCCCCCGGTCAATCTCCCTGCCGTCCTGATAAACGAAGTGCTGACCCACTCCTCCTCGCCGCAAGGGGATGCGGTGGAGCTTTTCAACCCGGGTCCAGCGGTTGCAGACATCGGAGGTTGGTACCTAACCGACGACCGTGTTCATGCGCGGAAGTTCCGGATTCCAAATGGAACCCGGATTGAGCCGGGAGCCTACAGGGTCTTCACCGAAACGGATTATAATTCCGCTGCCGCGGGCACCAATGCCTTCGCTTTCAACTTCCATGGCGATGACGTTTTTCTCTACAGCGCTGATGCCGCGGGCAACCTCACGGGTTATAGCGACGGCTTTTCTTTCGGCGCTGCTGCCTTGGGCGAGTCCTTCGGGCGGTACACCAATTCCGCAGGGTCGTTGCAATTCGTCGCCCAGATTTCCTCATCACTGGGCCGCGCTAACTCGGGGCCCGCGTTCGGTCCGGTTGTTTTTAGTGAGATCAACTACGCACCGGCGCCGGGCGGTGTCGAGTTTGTGGAGATTCTCAACACGAGCTCGGCTCCCGTGTCGCTATTCGACCCGGATCATACCACCAATAACTGGCGGATCGATGGGCTCAACTTTGTTTTCCCGCCGGGTGTTATTCTCCCTCCCAACGGACTCGCTGTTGTCGTCGCATCGGATCCGATCCTCTTTCGGGCATTCGCGGGCATTCCAGAGACCGTACCCGTCTTTGGTCCGTTCGCAGGCTCTTTACAGGACTCTGGGGAATTGCTGGAACTGCAGCGTCCGGACATGCCGGACTTCGAGACCAATGGCGTTGTCGTGAAGACAATTGTTCCTTACCTGGGGGTTGACGCCGTTCGGTACGAAAACCGGACCCCATGGCCGCCAGCTGCCGGCGGGGGCGGGTCCTCTCTTGAACGTGCTATACCCCTGGCCTACGGCAACGATCCGGCGGCTTGGAAGGCTAGCTCTGGACTCCCGTCCCCGGGGACGCCGAATAACGGCAATCGCCCCCCGCGAGCGGATGCTGGCCAGGACCAGCAGGTGAGCTTATCCTCGTTCCCAACAAGTGTCCCACTGCATGGGTTTGCGAGTGATGACGGGCTTCCCTTGCTACCCGGAAAGCTCAGCTATCAATGGAGTCAAGTGGCGGGACCGGCCGGAGCGGTTTTTGGCAATTCTCCCACCGGTAGCAGTCAAGCCCAACCCTCCGTCGCGCTCCCGGGCGTCGGCAGCTATACATTTCGACTGACGGTCAGCGATGGGGAGCGGACTGCTTCCGATGACGTCAGCGTGTCGGTTACCCGGCCTGGATTCGACGGAGTCCTTTTCCCGTTCGAGTCGACTTGGAAGTACTTCGATCAACGCGCGGACCAGGGCACAGCATGGCGGGCGGTTGATTTCGATGATTCCCTATGGAAGACTGGAAAAGCCCGCTTGGGATATGGCGACGCCGCCAACACAACGATCCAGGGCGGACCGGCTGGCCAGCGATATCCCACCGCCTATTTTCGACGCAAGTTCACCGTCACCAACCGGACCCGTATCACCGAAGCGACCGCATGGTTGATCCGCGATGACGGAGGCGTCGTCTATATCAATGGAAAGGAGGCCTTCCGGAACAATATGAGAGAGGGTGACATCGGATTTGAGGATCCCGCTAGCAACGTCGTCGGAAATGCGGACGAGGTAACCCCGGTGGACACTTTGATCGATCCCTCCTTATTTCGAGACGGCGAAAACACAGTGGCTGTCGAGATCCACCAACAGAATCCTGGCAGCTCCGACCTCGGATTCGATCTCCAGATCAACATCGTCTCCCAGCCCGTTAATCTAGCTCCCACTGTGAACGTTGGGCCCGACATCACGGCGGCTCGCGTCCACGATGGGCTCTGGCTCAACGCGAACTATACCGAAGACGGCCTTCCCACTATTCCGGGTGCGCCGACCTTTGCATGGTCAACGGTGAGCGGCCCGGGAACTGTGACCTTCGATACCGCAAACTCTCCACGGACAATCGCCCGATTTTCATCGGGGGGTATCTATGTGCTGCGACTCCGCGTCAACGACGGCGCGTTGTCCGCCGCCGATGAATTGACGGTAAGTGTGCAAGAGGATGCTTCTTCCGTCGTGTTGACAGCTCTAGCGGGTGATCCGGTTCGCCTGCGTTTTGAGGCAGTTGAGGGTCAGGCCTATGTGATCGAGTATCGTGAATCCCTTGCAGCCGGAAGCTGGACGCCCTTGAAAGCCGTACCCGCGGGTTCCTCCCGCTCTATTGAAATCACAGAAGTGCCGTCAAGCGCTGCGCGGTACTACCGCGTGATCTTTCAACCAAACTAGTGCGTCAGCCGCATTCCTGGGATTTTGGCGACACGTCGTTGCGCACAGACCTGCTCATGCTCATTGAAAGAATTTTTGGAACCTGGGCAGAATAGCCCGATGTTCTCACTCGAAGGAAAAACGGCGCTCGTCACGGGAGCTGGATCGGGAATCGGCGCGGCCATTGGCACAGTCCTTGCCGGTGCCGGCGCTAAAGTTTGGGTAACCGACTTGAATGAAAAAACGGCTGCGGAAACGGCCCAAACAATCACCGAGGCCGGGGGACGTGCCGAGGTGCTGGCACTCGACGTCACCAATGAGGACGCCTGCGCCAGGGTCGTTGAGCGGATCTTGAAACAGGATTCCCACCTCGATCTGCTGGTGAACAACGCAGGAATCGGAGTCGTGGGTACCATCGTCCAGACCTCCGGCGCGGACTTCGACCGGATTCTGCAGGTGAATGTCCGCGGAATCTTCAACCTTTGCCGCGCTTTCCTTCCGTCGATGCTCGCCCGTCGGAAGGGCAATATCATTAATCTCGCGTCAATTGGCGGGGTGGTGGCGGTGCGGGATCGGTTCGCGTACACCACTTCGAAATTTGCGGTCGTGGGTCTGACCAAGAGCATCGCGCTCGATTTTGCGCAGGAGGGTATCCGCTGCAATTGCCTGTGTCCGGGCCGAGTGGAGACGCCCTTTATGCGAGCTCGTATCGCCGAGTACCCGGATCCGGATCAAGCCCGCCGGGAAATGTCGGCCACTCAGGCAATCGGACGGATGGCGGACCCGGCGGAGATCGCTGCGGCGGCGTTGTATCTGGCGGCGGACGAATCCGCGTTCATTACGGGCACGGCGTTCATCATTGACGGTGGGTGGACGGCGGGGAAGTAGGGGCATTCCAGCGAGGTAGGGGTAGGAAACTCAACGTCCCGCCAGACGCTATGGGGACCCTGGGTTCTTGGTGAAGATCTGGACCTTTTTCACGCGAGCGGCCTTGGCAGCGTCCCAAACCTTCATCACAAGACCGATTCCGGCATCTTTGTCAGCCCGGATGTCGACGAGAACCTCCGGGTTGAGTCGCACGGCGTACTCGAGTTCTGAGGTGAGCCGATCTCCCGTGATTGGCTTCAGTCCGACGAAAAAGCTCGGCTGCCCGAGGTGCACGGTGATGGTTACGGATTGGTCCGTTGCACCGGGCTTGGGTGGTTGACGGGGCGTTTGATTGGACTCGGGCAGGGTGATCTTCACTGCGGGTTGATTCCGGTACGTGGTGGTAACGAGCAGGAAGACCACGAGGACGATAAGGACATCGATCAGCGAGATGATGATGATTGCCGGGGCCTGTCGGTGGCGGCGGGGATAAAAATTCATCGTGACTCCGGCGGGTAGTTGCGGCGGAGGAAGGCGTCGCAGTGCGCGGAAAGGTCAATCGAGAGTTCTTCAACCCGCTTGTTCAGCAGGCTCCAGGCGACAAGGGAGGGGATAGCGACCATCAATCCGAGCAGCGTCTTGTTGAGGGCTGCGCCGATGCCCTTGGCGATCAGCACTTGATCTCCGCTGATGGCTTTTCCGAAATCACCGAACAGCGGGATGATTCCGTAAATCGTGCCGACGAGTCCGAGGAGCGGTGCGATCCCGGTGATTACTTCGAGCACAATGAGGCCGCGCTCGAGTCCGACAACCTCCTGGCGCGCATGCACTTCGACGGCGGATGCGTTCTCGGCTCGTGGCCAGGCACGGTAGTCAAGCATGGTCAGAATCAGGCGGCCCAAGGGTGAGGGTCTGGATTCGCTCGTGGATCGCAACCAGGCGTCCTCCACAGGCTCGGCATCACGGTTAAGAACGTTGAGCAGTTCCGGAGGCATGATCCGGTTGCGGCGGAGCGCCCAGATTCGCTCGAGGATGAAGGCCAGAGAGATAACGGAGCACACCAGCAGGATTCCAGTAAATACGCCGCCGTCCTTGAAGAGTTCAAACATGGTAAATATCAGTTGTAATAGAACGTGAAAGTCAGTTCGCGAGTTTCAGAGCCGACAAGTCGGCGCATATCCACCGGCCATTTGGGATACGGTGACGGCTCGATAATCGCGCTCGAGCAATAAAAAGACAGGATTTCACCAACGTCGGTTTCTGAAACCACCACTTCGCGGACGCCGCCGTCCGATCCGAGCTTGAAGGTGACGACGACCTTTCCCGCCCTGTCAAAAGCAAACCGTCCCTCGTCGAGGAAGTAGTACCAACGTCGCTGAATGGCGTAAATCATCTGCGAATCATAACTCCCGAATGGCGAGGATCGTACGTCCAAGCTTGGGACAATATTGAGCCGGCTGGCGCCGCCGTCCTGTTTCATCTGGCGGCCCGCCAGCATTCCCCGGTCAGTAACCTCACTCAATCGGCGCGGTCGTTTTCGGGGCTGCAGTTCCGACGGCAGGGTCGCCGTTGATGCCGATGTGGGCGCCGCGATGAATGGCGGAGCGGGCGCCGGATTTCGGGTGGGGGTGGGGGTGGCCTGGGCAACGGGCTGGGGCGGGGGAGGTTGCAATACTGGCCGGGCGATGGCGAGGTCTCCGATCGCAGGCGGAGGAGGAGGAGGAAGCGTAGGAGGAGGAGGAGATGGTGGAGGCTTGACCTCGAGAGGAGTTGGTGCAGGTTTCGATTCCGCGACCACCGGCTTTTGAGGCAATGGCGTTTCCGAAGTCTCCTGGACCTTTGGCGCGGGTGGCTGCGTTACCGGGGGGACTGGTTTGGGTTTAGGATTCTCGAAGGTGCGGACCAGTTTCTCCTGCTGACCATCAATCTGCGGTTTAGGGACTTCCTTTGCTGCGGGAGTCACTTGGGCAGCGAGGGAG
>SIBK01000033.1 GCA_009695205.1 Pedosphaera sp.
TGGACAGTTGGAAGCTCGCTTCAAAGGCCGGGGTCAATTCTGCAAGCGTCCTGGCCTCCGCAGCCTAATAGCCGTCAACGTTCTTTTCAAAAATCACGACGAATCCATCCTTTGGAACTAAAAATCTCCAACAACTTCGGGATGCGCCCTCCGGCCCGTCGAGCCGCACAAAGTTCTTTCCCGGTGCCCCATCGTCGCCCACATTGCCCGTTCGCTTTATGGACGTACGACTTCCTAAGATCGGTGACAACACGGACAGCGGGACGGTGGTGAGCATCCTGGTTAAGCCAGGGGACGCCGTCACGGCCGGCCAGATCATTCTCGAACTCGAAAATGAAAAGGCAATCGCCCCGATCCCTTCACCCGCGGCTGGAAAAGTTTCCAGTGTGGCCGTCACAGAAGGTCAAAAAATATCTGCCGGGACTGTGATCCTGACCCTTGAAGGCGCGGCGGCCGCTTCGCCAGGCGCTGTGAAATCCTTGCCGAAGGCGGCGAAACGCCCCACGGCACGCACGGTCGATGTTGACGAGGACGAGGAGGACGACCTGCCGGCGGCGGTAACAGCCGACGACGGACCGATTCCCGCCGCATCCCCGTACGTTCGCAAAGTCGCCCGGGACCTCGGGATTCGACTCTCACAGGTTCGCGGAAGCGAATCCGCCGGCCGGGTGGTTCTCGCGGATTTGGCCCGATACATTTCCCGGCTCGAACGTAGAGTGGCCCGTGCCGGTCGGCACGCGGACGAACCCCGGGGTCTGGTTTTCCAGCCGGTCAATCAGGATTTTTCGCTCTACGGGCCCGTCACGAGCGAACCTCTGACAGCGGTGCGCAAGTTCATCTCAGCCCGCATGGTGGAAAACAGCATCAGTTTGCCGCACGTCACCCAGTTTGATGACGCGGACATGACGGTCATCGAGGAGTTGCGGGCGAGGTACAAGGCTGGGTACGAAAAGGCGGGAGGCAAACTGACGCCCACACCGTTCTTGATTCATGCGCTGGCTCAGGTGTTGCAGAAGCATCCCCGATTGAACGCGAGCGTCAACGAGGTGACCGAGACGCTGGTGCTCAAGCAGTATTGTCACATTGGCATTGCGGTGGACACCGACGCCGGGCTCCTGGTCCCGGTGCTGCGCAACGCTCACAAGAAGACCTTGCTGGAGATTGCCCTCGACCTTGCGGCGATCGCAGACCGCGCTCGCGCTCGCAAGGTGGGCCTCGATGAGATGAAGGGGGGCAGCTTTACCCTTTCAAACCAGGGCGCCATCGGCAGCGGCTATTTCACACCGATCATCAACAAGCCAGAGGTGGCGATTCTGGGGGTAGGCAAGACAGCGTTGAAGCCGGTTGTTACGGCGGAGGGAACGATTGCGGCCCGCCCCATGATGCCCCTGACCCTGAGCTATGACCACCGAGTGGTGGACGGCGGTGGCGCAGCTCGGTTCATGGTGGACCTGGTAACGGCGATCAACAGCTTCCCCGAAGCCCTCGTGAAACTGTAGTTGCCGACATTTTCCGTTCCCCGCCGCCATTTTTTCTCCTTCACATTCCGAATTCCCTCACGTCATGGATCCTATCACCACCGACATCGTTGTCATTGGGGCCGGCCCCGGAGGCTACGCGGCTGCCTTCTACGCCGCGGACCTCGGCAAGAAAGTTGTCCTCATCGAAAAGGACTCCCGACTCGGCGGTGTGTGCATGAACCGGGGGTGCATCCCATCAAAGGCCCTGCTGAATGCAGCCCACGCGATCGAAACCGCCCGGGAATCCGCTCACCGGGGAATTTCATTCGGTCCGCCAACGATCGACCTCGTCCAGATGCGGGCGTGGAAGAATTCCATTTTGGAAAAACTCGGGCTGGGAATTGCGACTCTCGCCAAAATGCGGAACGTGACCGTACTTCATGGCCGCGCGCATTTTGAAGACTCCTCAACGCTCCGTGTGGAAATGCCAACCGGCCAGCAGTTCATCCACTTCGACAAGGCGATCGTCGCTGTCGGCTCGCGGCCAGCGATGCCTTCGGCGTTTGACCTTGGCAATCCCCGGGTGATGACCTCGACGGAGGCTCTCGAAGTCCCGGACATCCCGGAAAACCTGCTCGTGATCGGGGGGGGGTATATCGGGATGGAACTTGGCACCTTGTACGCAACCCTCGGTTCCAGGGTGACGGTGATCGAAGCCATGGAAGGCATTCTCGCCGGGGTCGATCTGGATCTCGTTCGACCCGTGGCTGCCTACGCGAAGAAGGCATTCAAAGAGGTGCGACTCGAGGCTATGGTCAGCAAAATGGCGACCATCGGAAAACAAATCAAAGTGGTGAGTGAATACAATGGCGAGACCCGCGAAGAGCTGTACGACCGGGTGTTGGTTTCGGTGGGCCGAGCTGCCAACGGACAGGATCTCGGGTTGGAAAACACCCTGGTGCAACGTGATGAACGGGGTTTCATAAAAGTGGATGACCGGTTGCAATCCACGGATCAAAATATCTACGCGGTCGGGGATATTGCGGGCGGGATCATGCTTGCTCACAAGGCGAGCAAGGAGGCCAGGATTGCCGTGGAAAACATCGCGGGTGAATCGGCAACCCCAAACCGGGATTACCTGATCCCTGCCGTTGTTTTCACCGACCCAGAGGTCGCGTGGGTGGGACTCACGGAAAACGAAGCAAAGCAAAAAGGGATCGCAATCGAGGTAGCCAAGTTCCCATGGGCTGCCAGCGGACGTGCCCTGACCTACGATCGCACCGATGGATTGACGAAGCTGATCGTGGAACCGGAGACCGAGCGAATCCTTGGAGTCGGAATCGTTGGGCATGGCGCCGGCGAACTCATTGGCGAAGGAACCGTCGCGATCGAAATGGGCGCCACCGTTCACGATCTTGCGTCCATCGTCCATGCGCATCCGACGCTCAGCGAAACCTTGATGGAATCCGCAGAAGCATTCCTCGGCTACGCGACCCACGTCTACAGCCGGAAGCGAACCGCTGCCAAGTGACTTGGGCATATTTGAGCTGGGCAGGCTTTCAACCGGGAATCAGAGTAACCACCGTATGCCCTCGTCGAACTCCAGTCGGACAGGATCCAGTCACAACGGTGGACTCCTCGCCGTTGGCATCTTCCTGTTCATCGGTCTGATCGCCCTCGCGGCCTGGTGGTTCAACCGGCGGACCGGAGGGGATGAGGCCGAGTTCGCTCGGTTCATGGCCTCCGGCAAAACATTTTATGAAACTAGAGATGCCAACAAGTCGATTGAAGCCTTCCAACACGCCCTCGCCTTAAATCCGGCCAACCCGGATGTCCACCTAAACCTTGCCAACGCGTTCCTGCTGGGAAATCAGCCGATCCAGTCGCTTGTTCATTCGACCGAGGTTCTGCGATTCGAACCGGGTTCCGCGGCCGCTCACTACCTCGCCGGTTGCGCCCAACTCCGACAGAATTACTATTCCAACGCTGTGCAGTCGCTGCAGGAGGCCAAAAATGCCGACCACACCGTCAACGCCGTCAGCTACCAACTTGGCCGTGCTCAGGCCGGCCTGGGACAGTTCAAGGCGGCCGCCGAGCAATTCGCCGAAGTCACCGAATTCGACACAAATCATCCGTCCGCATGGTACCAACTCAGCCAGATGCAACTGCGTCTTGGACAGCGCAACGACGCCACTCGCTCGCTTGTCGAACATCAGAGGATCGCCGCGGGTAAGGCACAGGCGGCCGACAACCCGTCCATTTACGAACAATGCGCGCACACGGATATTCGGGCAAATTTCTCCCTCGAACAGCCGGATGCCGATGGCGTGCCGGTCACCTTTTCGGACGGCACCGGGACCGCATTCGGAACGCGCGCGGGAACCCTGCAGGGTCCAATTGGGGTCGTGGACGTGAATCGCCGCGGTTGGAATGACTTGGTCCTGCAGGAAGGGCCCGGGCTCACACGTCTCTGGTGGAATTCCAACGGCGTGTTTATCCCATTCGGCCAGACTATCCGCACCACCAACAGCGTGGCATTCACCGCCTGCCTCGTGGGCGATTTGAACACCGAAGCGAGCGGAGGGCGCCAGGAAGACGTCCTCCTCCTCGGCAGCGGTGGACTCCAAGTTCTGCGACTGAGTACCAATGGCACGCTGACGGACGCCACTCGGTTTGCTGGGATGCTCGGCATCCCCGCCCGCGCTGGCGCCCTCGCAGACCTGGATTTCACCGGCAAACTCGGCGCCCTGCTCGTCTCACCGGAGGGTGCCGTCCGCACCTACCGCAGCCTCGGCAACATGGCATTCCGAGAATCCACCGCTACCTCGGGCATTCCAGTTTCCATCACCGGCGTCACACAAATCCTCACGGAAGATTGGAACAATGACGATCTGCCCGATGTCATTCTGACGCGGGCAACAGAGCCTCCCGCACTGCTGTTGAACCAACGAGGTGGGACGGGTCTGATCGTCCCTCCCCAACCCGCCGAATGGCCAATCTCCCGCGCCGTGGCCGTCGCGGATCTCAACAACGACCTGCGCGCCGATCTGATCTGTCTCACATCCGATTCTCTCACCGTTTTTTTAGGCGGCATCAAGGATGCCCGGCGTATTCCGGCAAAACGCAATCAACTCTCCCAGATCCGGTTGATCGACTACGATAACGACGGCTGGCTCGACATCCTTGCGTGGGGCACGGAAGGACTTCGCATGTGGCGCAATCGCGGTCGGTTGGGTTTTCACGAAATGACCCAGGCGCTCGGTTTGCATAACATCCAGGGCAAGATTCTCCACGTCGCGGCCGCTGATTTTGATCTGGATGGCGATACCGACTTGGTAATCGAACTGAGCGGACAGGGATTGCGATTCCTGCGAAACGAGGGGGGAAACGCCAATCACCAGCTCAAGATCCGTCTCCTCGGGAATCGCTCGAACCCCAGCGGAATCGGCGTCAAACTCGAACTGGCCGGAGGACTTTGGCGCGCCCTGCGCAGCGTTCAACAGCTCCCCACTGAAATTGGCACCGGCAAACACGCCAAGCTCGATGCTGTTACCGTCCGATGGTTCGACACCCAGCAGGCGTCCGCGGATGTTGATGTGGATAATAAGCTGGCCGTTAATTTCTTTGAACTCGTCGCGCCGACCGGCTCATGCCCCTATCTCTATGCGTGGGATGGCGCCCGCTTCCGATTCGTGACGGACATCCTCGGCGCAGCCCCGGTGGGCCTGCCCGTCGCGGAGGGGCATTATATAGAAGCAGACCCGGAGGAATACGTCTGGATTGGCAACGAACTCTCCTTCATCCCGCGCAATGGACGCTATACCGTGCAGCTTACCGAAGAACTGCGGGAGATTCTATATTTAGACACAGCCCAATTGATTGCCGTCGATCATCCACCCGACACGGAAATCCACTCTACGAGCAAGCTGCTCCCCGGCAAGCCCTTCCTGCCTCATCAACTGATGGCCATCCGAAACCGGATACCCCTGCGCCAGGCTGTGGATCTTTCCGGACGCGACGTGACAGACCGGCTTCAGGCCGCGGATTCCATGCGCGTCTCTCCCGAAACCCTTCGAGCACCGCAATTGCGCGGACTGGCTGAGCCGCATGGAGTGATTCTGGATTTTGGCCCGCTCGATTCCGATCGCCCGCTGTGCCTGGCATTGACCGGCTGGCTCCGGTTCGGAGGCGGCATGGCAAACATCGCCGCATCGCACAACCCGGAGCTCCCGTTCCCCTTCCCCGTCCTCGAAGTCGAAACGGCGGACGGCCACTGGCAACCCGTCGCCGCAACCATCGGAGCACCCGCTGGAAAGACAAAAACCATCCTGGTCGACCTCACCGGGAAGCTCCCCGCCCATGCGCGCAGGCTGCGTCTCCAGGAATCGTTCGAGATTCATTGGGACCGCATCGCCCTCTTTGCTCCCGCCGGTGCCGCCGCAAATGTGCACCGACTCGGGCCGGACCGAAGCGACCTCCACTGGCGCGGGTACTCGGAATTCGCAGACCTGCCAGGATCCGAGCCGCTGACACCGCTCTATGACCGCACGAAATCAAACCCGCCGTGGCGAATCACGCCGCAGGGCTGGGCAACTCACTATGGGGCCGTGGATGAATTGTTGTCGGAGCGCGACGAGGGCCTCGCAGTGATCGCCGGCGGGGACGAACTGACACTGGAATTCGACGCCGCGCGCCTCCCGGAAAAGCCGTCGGGCATGGTCCGTGAATTCTTTCTATGGACCGTGGGCTGGGACAAGGACGCTGATTTTCATGTCGCCGAAGGGTCGCGGATTGAGCCGCTGCCGTGGTCCAGCATGGACTCCCAACGGCACGGACGTGAAGCTCGCCCCGCCTTTCGAAGTGACACGCTTCATTCGCGGTACAATACGCGATGGGTGGGACCGATGACTTACGCCCGCCGCGCGCCCGCTGCGAGCCAGTGAGGGAATCGGGTGATTTATAGCCGAATCACACTTCCGCGCTTGCATGACGGCTGCTCGATTGACCAGAGTTCGTCCGTCTCCCAATCAAGTTTTCATGTCTCCGTGCAGTCCATCCTGGTTTCGGGCCGTTGTGTTTTTTGCTTCGGCAAGCCTTTTCCATTGTCCCGTAACCGCCGGTGAGACCGATCTCAATCTGCCACCCCTGGATCAGGTGCGGTTCGCGGCGTTCGGCGGCGTCTCGGGCTATACAATCCTGTACCTAGGTCTGGCAGTATGCGTCCTGGGCGCCTTCTATGGGATGTTGCAATATTCGCGCATCAAGGCCCTGCCCGTTCACAAGTCGATGAGCGATGTGGCCGGTATCATCTGGGAAACGTGCAAGACCTACCTGTGGCACCAAGGCCGATTCCTGGCGACACTCTGGGTGCTAACGGCGGCCTGCATTCTCTATTACTTCGGTGTCCTTCAACACAAATCGCCCGGCGCGGTGAGTATCATTCTCCTATGTTCCGTCCTCGGCATTCTCGGCAGCTATGGCGTGGCCTGGTTCGGCATCCGAATTAATACGACAGCCAACTCCCGAACTTCGTTTGCCGCTCTCCAAGGAAACCCTTTCCACACCCTTTCGATCCCTCTCCAGTCCGGCATGGCCGTTGGGGTCCTGCTCGTATCCGTAGAATTGTTCTTGATGCTCATCATCCTCGCCTTTCTGCCACCACAGCTCATCGGCCCTTGCTTCATCGGTTTCGCGATTGGCGAATCTCTCGGAGCCTCCGCCCTGAGAATTTGCGGGGGCATTTTTACCAAAATCGCAGACATCGGAGCCGATCTCATGAAGCTTGTCTTCAATCTGCCTGAAGATGATCCGAAGAACCCCGGCGTGATCGCCGACTGCACGGGCGACAATGCCGGAGATTCCGTCGGTCCGACAGCGGATGGATTCGAAACCTACGGGGTGACGAGTGTTGCCCTGATCGCCTTTCTTTCGCTTTCGCTGGGACCGTCGGCAATCTGCGGACAGCTCATCGTCTGGATGTTTGCCGTGCAGGTTCTAATGATTTTGACGTCCATCCTCTCCTATGAGGCCAACCGCTTCCTCAGCCGAGCGCTCTTCGGTCGCCAGAAAAATTTCGATTGGGAACGTCCCCTCACCCATCTCGTCTGGATGACCTCCGCAATTTCGATCGCCGTCACATTTGCAGCCACAGGACTCCTCTTGGGCGATTTTCGGGACACCGCTGGCAACCCCCAACCGGACCTCTGGTGGGTTCTCTCCCTGATAATCTCCTGCGGCACGCTGGCCGGCATGCTGATACCGGAGCTGACCAAGGTGTTCACCAGCACTCACTCGCGACATGTCGAGGAAATCACCAACGCCTCGCGCCATGGCGGTGCTGCCTTGAATGTCCTCTCCGGATTTGTTGCCGGCAACTACTCCGCCTTTTGGAAAGGCCTCCTGATCCTCGGTTTGATGTGGATCGGCTATTATTTCTCCCGTCAGGGGGCAATCCTCGCCATCATGCCCCGGGAATTCGCGTTCGCCGCGCCAATCTTTGCCTTCGGCCTTGTGGCGTTCGGCTTCCTGAGCATGGCGCCTGTGACCATTGCGGTGGACAGTTTCGGTCCGGTCACTGACAACGCACAATCGATCTATGAATTGAGCCGAATCGAAGGGCGCCCGGGAATTGCGGCTGAGATCGAAACGTCGTTCGGATTCAAACCGGATTTCGAAAACGCGAAACACGAACTCGAAAAAGGCGACGGGGCAGGCAATACATTCAAGGCGACCGCCAAGCCGGTGTTGATTGGCACGGCCGTCGTCGGCGCCACCACCATGGTCTTCGGGATCATCATGATGCTCGAACACGCTTACGGCGGCGTCGTGGAGAAACTCAGTCTCGTCCACCCGCCCGTTCTCCTTGGGCTCCTGATGGGGGGGGCCGTGGTCTACTGGTTCACCGGCGCGAGCACCCAGGCCGTCGTCACCGGCGCCTACCGTGCCGTTGTTTTCATCAAGAATCATATCCGCCTCGACGCGGCCGAAGCCTCCATCGCCGATTCTAAAAAAGTCGTCGAAATTTGTACCATTTATGCGCAAAAGGGGATGATCAACATCTTCATCGTCATCTTCGCCTTCTCACTCGGCCTGCCCTTCTTTAATCCGTATTTCTTCGTTGGATACCTCATCGCCATCGCCTTTTTCGGACTTTTCCAGGCCCTTTTCATGGCCAATGCCGGCGGCGCTTGGGACAACGCCAAGAAAATCGTTGAAGTCGATCTCCGACAAAAAGGGACCCCCCTGCACGCTGCAACGGTGGTCGGCGATATCGTCGGAGATCCGTTCAAGGACACGTCCTCCGTCTCGCTTAATCCTGTCATCAAGTTCTCCACGCTGTTCGGATTGCTCGCGGTGGAAATCGCCGTTGAGATGCGCCGGAAGCAGCCGGATTCCAATCTACCCACCGCTATCGGCCTCGTTTGTCTCCTCATCGCCCTCGTTTTCGTCTATCGCAGCTTTTACGGTATGCGAATTCCCACCGAATCCGCGACAACACCCCGCTCGGAACAGTAGGCGGGTCAAGGATACAGTGCCGCTAGGATTGGGTCATCCGAAGTAACGTTCGAGTAGATATACGAAGGTGTATGTGTGCAGGCTGAGCGCAATGACCAGCGCCACGGCAGCCACGATCGCCCGATCGGCAGGTCGTTGCCACACGAAAATCCAACCGGGTGCCGCAAGGCCCACGAGGCAGATATACAGGCTAATCAGATAACGCCCGTATATATTGAATCGCAACGCAAGGCAGCCGACCGAAACCACCACAAAGGCCACCATCCAGCAAAAAACACACCACGCGGCACGCCCGGCGATTCCATTCCGATGGCTGCGGAATCCCTCGACGAAGAGCAATGCGAAGCCCCCCAGCACAAAAATTCCGAACAGAGAAAAGGCGGCCGCGGGAAGGAATGTGTCTGGCCCCCCGAAACCTCCCACCACCGAACTGACTGTGTAGAGATCGTGGCTCCCGACCCCGAAGGAAGTTAAGAGGGCGGCGAGAGCCCGGGCGGCATAGGTTGGCGGCGTCGGGTACCATCCCTCGATCGTAGGCAGCTCCACCTGCGGAAAGAGGAGGGGCATTACGACGAGCGCCCCGCACACCACAATTCCAAAAATCGACCCCCATCGACTCATCCGTCGCACGCCCTCACGTCCCGGACTTGCTGTGGGGAGCGCGAGCCGGGAGACCACGCTGTCCCAGGAAAACCCAGCGACCGCAAGAAGCAGCATCAGTGCGCCAAGCATCACGCCTGGCCCTCCAATCAATCGAATCACACCGGCCGGGAAATGCAGTTGCCGGATCAGCAATTCTTCGTATTCCCGGGTGCCGAGGATCCCGAAGGAAAGGCAGCTAACCCCCAACGCCAGCCAGAATAGGGCCGACTGACGTTTCGCAGTTGAGTTCGATTCGCTTGGGTCATGGCGAAACGCGGCTGTATGGAGGGCCAGGAGACCGACGGACCAAATAACAAAGGGAAAGGCATTCCTCGAGACATGAAGGCCTCCGCCGATAGCGACACCGAACAACACGGCGACCGCGGGCTCACGGGACGGCGTCCACAGTGCGGCGCTACCCGCCGCGGATCCAGCAAGCGCGAATGCGATGATCCACACGTAATTGGAGACATGCATCCCGAAGAATGGGAGAGCCGGAATCATCAGCCAGCCGAGCACAATTACCTGGAGTTCACGAACCGGACGCGCAAACGCCAACAACGCCAGGCTGACAGCACCCGCAAGGCCGACTATCAGCGAATCCGCCGCACGGAGCTCCAAAAGTGTGATCGCCGGAGACTCATGATCCAGGAATTGGCCGAGGAGCTTCCATGCCGACGAGGCGATGGGTGACCGGCTTCGCATGTCCTCGGTCGTTGTTATGCTTTGGGCCCACCCCGACGTGAGCGGTTTGTGCGCGTGCTCCGCGGCAAATGTTTCGAAGGCCCGATACCGCAGCCGCTCCATATGAGCGCGCTGTGCAAGGGTCAGTGCCGCCGTTGCGAGATTTGTCTGTCCGATGTGTTTTGCGTACGAAATAAAATGGACCGGTTCATCCGGAGGTTGGAAGGGCGGACTGATTCCGGTATGCAGCCAGCCCAGGCCGGTCAGCAGCATGCCAATTCCCGCAACGGCGAACCAAGACGTGGGAGCGTCGCGCTGGATTAGGCCCCAGGCTAGAAACGACGTTCCCACGACCACCAGCACGCCACCCCACAAAAGCAAACGCAGCAGGAGAGCCGGATGATCCGTGAGCGTCCAGATGCTCTTCAATAGCTCCCATCGGCTGACAGCAGGCTCCGTGAGGGGGAAGATCCACTGGCCGAGCGGAAAATAGCGCTGGAGCACCTGCGAATTGGGATCTTTCGGCGGCTCAGTCAACATTTCAGCATAACCCAACGGTTCCATGTCGAATAGCTTCCACACCCCTTTTGACTCACACCAGAGCGCCAGTTGCTCGGACCCGCGCGTCCGAAGTCGGAGCTGAATCTGCTGGCGGTCGGGCAGGCGTTGCACCCCTTGCGCCGCAACGCATTTGAACTCAACCAACGAATGGTCGACGAGACGGACTGGCGCTGTCGAGCCTCTCCACGTCACTCCGGCCGCGTCGGTCTCCATCACGGCCTCTTCGAGTGTCGTGGTGGCATCGCGCCGCCCCGCAAACACGGGCTCGCCGCCTGCACGTTGCACGTCGAACAAGAACCGAATCGCGATCGGAAGTTCATCACCCGGCGACGTCAGGGAAAATCCCACGACCCATTCCGTCGTTCCGTCGTTCTGCAACCCAACCTTCATCAGCGCGGGCAGGTTGCGCGAGTTCCATCGGGAATAGACCAGCGACTCAGTCCTGACCGACGCCCCCTTCTGACGAAAAGCATGCACCATCCAGCAGGCAGCCAGGAGTGTACACAGAACTACGCCAATCACCAGGGATGCCGCGAGTCTCGATGCAACCAAGCCCGTGGAGCCGTTCGCAACGGGAGGATTTTGGGAATTGTTCATGGAACGGGCAAAACCGGTGCTGATTGCTTAAGAAACGTCGCCCTGCCGTCACTCAAGGAGATTCACGATCGTCACCGCCACTGTTAGGCTGCCTTCCACGCAACCTCCGAAACCGACGTGTTCCTTGGTTGGGTCATCTGAATCACCCGGCGAAACTACGGCTTGAGAGTGGGTTAGTCCACTCGCAGGAGGTGAATTCCGATCCCGATTTCCGCAATTCTCGGCTTCGAATGGCGTTCTTTGATACGCTGGAAAGGCCCGATTTCGAACGTTTCCTCCGATGGATTTTATTCTCAAATTGCTCCAACGATTTTTCTCGAAAGACCGACCGATTCCGCTTTTCGCGGTGAGAGGTCCGATCGTAGATTGGGCTCATGGTCCGATTCATTTGCGCTAAAGCAAACACTATGCCCCGTCTTGATTCCGCAGTCACACCGCTGATCGCCGTAGTCGTCCTGCTCGGCCTCGCAACAACCGCCGGCGCCGGAGTCGGTGTCGGCGCTCAGCCGATACGGGGCGCCAAGGTAATCCTCGATGGCTCGCGCACGATGCTTGATGAGAAATGGACTTACTGGGAGGGACCCAGATTCGCATCGTCCCTGCCAATCAAATGGAAGATTGTGGAGGATCCGGTGGATCGTGGAACGGTGGTGATGACGGACGACCCCGCAGCGGCGGGTGGCAAGTACGGCGCTGCCGACATTGTCACCAAGAAAACGTACAGCGACTTCCGTCTGCATGTCGAATTTCTGGTGATGAAACCAGGGGGCAACAGCGGTGTGTATCTTCAGAACCGTTATGAAATTCAGGTGTTTGACGGCGATAAGACAAAGCACGGGATGGGTGCTGTAATCAATGAAACGGAGTCACCCTACCAGGTCTACACCGGCATTGGAAAATGGAATGCCTACGACATCAATTTTCGCGCCGCGCGTTTCAAGGACGGCAAGCGTGTTGAGAAGGCAATGCTTACCATGTATTTCAACGGCAAACGCGTGCACGTAAACCAACACATCAGCCAGGTGTGGGGCGGACCGAATTCGGGCATTGACGGCGGCAATGATGGAGGAAAGGGCATCACCGACACCCCCGGCAGCCTCAAATTGCAGTGCGAAGGCCACGATGTCCGCTACCGGAACATCTGGATTAAGGCAGCCAATCTGAAGAAAGCGGACACGGACTTTAAAAAATAGAAATGTTCCCGGGGTCGGCTGGGCTGAGGCATTTGAGCATGCGAAAAGCGTTGAGCATCCGAATTGTAGCCGGCAGAATTTGTGCTTGATGATTCATTGCGCTGCGGTCGCCAACCGATCGGCATCGAATGGGCACCCGTGCGTCCATGAGTGACCCTCGCGCCGTTGTTCCGGTATACAGTGCGAGCCGCTGGGTTCTGGCCGCGTTCGCCGGAATTTCCTGTGTCCTCTACCTGCTGATGCCGCGCATCGCGCAGGGTTTGGCGCTTGCCACGCCCAGCTTTTTGAGTGAGGTGTTCCCTTGGGTCTCGCCGATCAATAGAGACACGCTCGTTCGAATTCACGAAGCCGGAGGATTGTTTTTTTCGGCATTTGTGTTTGCAGCAGTCAACGTCGCCCTGTTTGCGATTTACCTGCTGGCGTTGCGGGCCGTGCGAACGGGCCGGGATCCATGCGGGCCAATGTTTATCATCGGATCGGGGGTGGTTTTCCTCGGGATCCATCTGTTCTCGCCCGTGCTCCTGTCATCGGATGTTTATAGTTACGCGCTGTACGGCCGGATGCTCTCTGTTTATGGAGTAAGTCCCTATATCGAGAATCTGGCTTTCGCTGCGACGGATCCATTCGCGAACTTCGTCGGGGACCGATACTTGCCATCGTGGTACGGCCCGCTCTGGTCTTTGGTCTCTGCCGGGATCACCCATGTGACCGGCGAACATATGGGGTTGACCGTCCTGGTTTTCCGATGTTTTGGCCTGTGCCTGGCCATCGCTATCGCCGTGCTGATCCGGCAAATTCTTCTGCGGATTGAACCACGGCATACAGCGCTGGGAGTCCTCCTGTTTCTTTGGAATCCGCTGGTGGTCTTGGAAACGGGGTTTAGCGCCCACAATGACATGTTCATGCTCATTTTCGTCATGCTTGCAGTATGGCTGCATTTGCGAGGTTGGAAAACGGCGGCGGTTCTCGCTCTGACTCTTTCTGCTCTCGTGAAATTTCTCACGGGGATGCTCCTGCCGCTGTATCTCCTCCTCGTCCTGCGCGAGCTGCCGGCGTGGCGGGAACGTTGGAAGTTTTTGCTCTTGAGTATCGGCGGGGCGGCCCTGGTATCCCTTCCGATTGTCGTGCTCTCAAAATCCAGCGCCGGTTCTCCGACCTCGCAGGCCGTGATATCAGTCGCGTTCTACGACAACAATTTTCATGAACTGATCTTCAAGGGTCTTCGCCGCGTGTTGGGCGAGGACGCCGTGTCGGTTTCGCAGCGTATTTACTTTCAAGGATGGTGGAGCGCGGCAAAGGGTGAGGCGGAGTTTCGGGAGGAGGCGACGGGCGGAGGATCGGCCGTGTCCCGGCTTCGTCCCGGCAGCCGTGTGCTTGTGATTGCCAATCCTTCGACAGAGCAGGCACGGGTTTATAATCCGGAAACACGCTCCATTGGGCAGGTGAATCTGAATCTTTTCGAGGATTCAGACCGGCCGGCGCAGGCAGCAGGCGACCCGATGCTGATTGAATACGAGAGGATGGTGAAGGATCGGCGCCTGCCAAAAACCGCAAACGCCTGGATCCGCGCCGTAACGTGGCTGTTGTTCGCCGCTTTCGGGCTGCTGGCCGCGCGGCGCACGACGAATCTGAAGCAATTTCTTGTGTGGTCGGCGGCGGCGCTGCTCACTTCCATTTTTCTAATCATCACCGAGATCTGGCCTTGGTATGAGAACTGGGCTCTGGTACTTGGAGCCTTGGCGCCCGACCGATTGCCGGCCCGCTTTGCTGTCATCCTGTCGGCGTGTGTTCCCAGTCTGTATATCACCATCGGCTTTCAGGGTAGCGACTTCCCATGGATTTATTCGCTTCGATCATTGCCTGCATTTGTGCTCCCCTTGTTCATCTTTCTGGCACTTCTCGTCCTCAAGGCTGTACGACGACCTCTGAACAATGCAGGCAATCCTTGATCATTTTTGCGGCAAACGCGTGCTCATCACCGGCGGCCTGGGTTTCATCGGATCGAATCTCGCGCGTCAACTGGTGGAGGTGGACGCCCGCGTCCTGCTTGTGGACAGTTTGATTCCCGAATACGGCGGCAATCTCTTCAACATCGCAGGAATTGAAGACCGATTGCAGGTCAACATTTCGGATGTTCGTGACCAATTCAGCCTCAAGCACCTCGTGAAGGGCGTGGACTTCATTTTCAATCTAGCGGGTCAGACGAGTCACCTGGATTCCATGGAGGATCCCCAAACGGACCTCGCCATCAATTGCACTGCCCAGCTCTCGATTCTAGAGGTCTGCCGAAGACACAATCCCGGAGTGAAGCTAATCTTCGCAAGCACGCGGCAGATTTATGGACGTCCGCAGTATCTCCCCGTGAACGAGACGCACCCGCTGAATCCGGTCGATGTCAACGGCATCAATAAGATGGCCGCGGAGTTTTATCACCGTCTCTATGACCGGGTCTACGGGCTTCGGACGTGTGTCTTGCGGCTGACCAACACCGTGGGACCCAGGATGCGTGTGCGGGATGCACGGCAGACGTTTGTCGGGATCTGGGTCCGGCAACTCCTTGAGGGCCTGCCGATCCAGGTCTGGGGCGGCCCTCAATTGCGCGATTTTACGTACGTGGACGACGTGGTAGAGGCGTTACTAACCGTCGCGGTGGCGGAACAGGGTCAGGGTGAGGTTTTCAACCTCGGAGGCAGTTCCGTGATCAGCCTGCGCGACCTTGCGGCCTTGATGATCCGGATCCATGGCGGCGGGCAATTCGAAATCAAAACTTTCCCGGCAAATCGCGATGCCATCGACATCGGAGATTACTATTCCGACTATACGAAGATTAGCCAGGTCTTCGGATGGAAGCCGCGAACTCAGCTGGAAGAAGCGATGTCTATAACCCTGCAGTATTACCGCCACAATCTGGCGAATTATATCTGACAATTCCGATGGATATTCACCGCATCGCCGCGCAACCGCTGGCGGACTATCTTGCCTCGAAGAGCGAAATCGACGAGGCCATCCAGCGAGTTCTGAACAGCGGTCGCTACATTCTGGGCCCCGAAGTCGAGTCGTTTGAGCGCGAGTTTGCGCGCGAGGTTGGCGCCGCCCATTGCCTCGGCGTTGCCAATGGCACGGACGCACTCGTCGTTGCCCTCCGAGCTCTGGAAATCGGGCCCGGTGACCGCGTAATCACCGTCTCGCACACCGCCGTTGCAACGGTCGCCGCCATTGAAATTTTAGGGGCGATCCCGGTGCTCGTGGATATCGATCCCACGAGCTTTACAATCGATCCAAATCGCCTCGAGGACACACTTTGCACCCCCCCTTGCGCGAAGGTCAAGGGAGTCATTGGTGTCCACCTCTACGGCAATCCCGCGGATCTGGTCGCGTTGATGGAAATCACCCGACGGCATGGAATTCGGCTGATAGAGGATTGTGCCCAGGCCCATGGCGCAATGATCTCCGGCCGTCCGGTGGGGTCCTGGGGAGATATTGCCGCGTTCAGTTTTTATCCGACGAAAAATCTCGGAGCGATTGGAGACGGCGGCGCCGTGACGACGAATGACCCTCTCCTGGCGGATCGGGCGCGGCAATTGCGGGAATATGGCTGGCAACAAAGGTACATCAGTGAAATACCCGGGCTGAACAGCCGACTGGACGAATTGCAGGCGGCCATCCTGAGGGTCAAATGCCGGCGTCTGGCCGCGGACAACCACCGGAGGCAAACTCTCGCGGGGATTTATTCGTCGGAGCTGGATCGTCTCCATCTTACCCCGCCGGCGATCCGGGAGGGGGTTGAACACGTTTTCCACCAATATGTGATCCGAAGTCCCCAACGCGATTCTCTTCGCACGTACTTGTCAGGCTGTGGTGTGCCGGTGGCGATTCACTATCCCATGCCGGTGCATTTGCAGCCCGCCTATCGAAACCGAGTCGAGATCGGGGCCGGCGGTCTCGGGGAATCGGAGAAAGCGGCTCGCGAAGTTTTGAGTCTTCCCATGCATCCCCACCTGACAGAGGAGACCGTGCGGTGGGTGATCCAAACCCTGAAGGCGTGGCGGCCATGAAACCGGCGCTCACCATCGTGGTCCCGCTTTATAATTCGGAAAAGACAATCGAACGTCTCCTCCGAGAACTGACAGCGCTCCCGGTGGATGGCGGGTGTGAATTGGTGCTCGTCAACGACGGCAGCCGAGACAACACCGCAGCAGAGTGCGAGAGGCTCATGAAGCAGTATTCGCGCTCAATCAAGCTCGTGAAGCTTTCGAGGAATTATGGCGAGCACAACGCAGTGATGGCGGGCTTACATCACGCGACCGGTGAGTATGTGATCACACTCGACGATGATCTTCAAAATCCGCCCCGCGAGGCGTTGAAGCTGCTGAACCAGGCGCGCACGACGAATTGCGATGTCGTCTACAGTTACTACGAGACAAAGCAACATGATGGGTGGCGAAACCTGGGTAGTTGGCTGACGAACACAGTCGCGGACGTTCTGCTGGACAAGCCGAAGGGGCTTTACCTATCCAGTTTCCGGTGCATGAGTGCATTCGTGGTGGCGGAGATTTGCCGGTATGACGGACCGTTCGCGTATGTCGACGGACTGATTCTTCAAGTAACTCAAAACATCGGCCGAGTTCTCGTGGCGCATGCACCCCGGGAAACGGGCCGAAGTGGTTATACACTCAGCAAGCTGGTGAAGCTCTGGTTGAACATGTTCGTGAATTTTTCCGCGATGCCGTTGCATTTAGCCACCCTGCTGGGTTTCGCCGTGGCTGCCGGGGGTTTTGTTTTGACGTTCGCCGTGGCTGCCGAACACTTTATCTACGGGACACCGCTGGGCTGGGGATCCTTGATGGCGGCATTGATGGTCTTCTCCGGAACACAACTTCTCGTCCTTGGAATGGTGGGAGAATACCTTGGGCGGCTCTACATCACTGTCAACAAAAAGCCTCAATTCGTGGTGCGCGAGGTGGTGGAAAACGGAGTAACGCCGAGTGACATCCATTAGCGGAAAGACTTACAGGCCGAAGGCGGATGAGTTCCGCAGGTTCCGCACGGTCCGGCGAAGGACGGGGGGTGCCTTCGAACGTGTGCTACAGATTCGTGAAACAGATTACAAAGACCGGGTTGGATGAAACCTCGATTCAAAATCGTTGTGAATGGGATGGTCGCGGCCGATCCAGGACAGGGCGGAGCCACATGGGCTGTTCTGCAATATGTCCTGGGCTTGGCACGCCTAGGCCACGAGGTGTTCCTTCTGGAGCCCGTGCCGCCCAGGACCAGCTCCCGGCCGACCGCACCCTTGGGCGCCTCCGAAAGTGCAGCGTATTTTGATCGTGTCACATCGACCTTTGGGATTTCCGGAAAATCCGGGCTCCTCCTCGAAGGAACCCGGGATACTCACGGTGTCGATTATGCTGAGATGGAGCGAATCTGCCGCAAGGCCGATCTGCTTCTGAATATATCAGGGATGCTTCAGGATGAGAATCTGTTGGCGCCGATACCCACGCGGGTTTACCTGGACCTCGATCCCGGATTCAATCAAATGTGGAGTGCCGTCCAGGGCATCAACATGCGATTTGGCGGACACACATCATGTCACCATCGGTCAACAGATTGGAGAACCCGGCTGTCAGGTGCCGACCTGTGGTTTGAATTGGATCAAGACGTTGCAGCCGGTTGTGCTGGATCACTGGCCGGCGGTTGCGGACAGCGCTGCGGGCGGTGACTTTCTCACAAGCATCGGTAATTGGCGGAGCTATGGATCGATCGAACACGACGGGGTTCGCTATGGCCAGCGAGCCCACTCATTCCGCCAGTTTTTCGATCTTCCAAGGCGCACCGGAGAGAGTTTTCTCATGGCATTGTCCATTCATCCGGACGAGAAATTAGATCTCGCCGCGTTGGCGGCGAACGAATGGAGGTTGGCGGATCCGGCTCAGGTGGCCGGAACGCCGGATTCGTATCAACGGTTTATACAGAGCTCGAAGGCAGAGTTTGGAATTGCAAAGAGCGGCTATGTTGCATCCCGCTGCGGCTGGTATCAGTGATCGCAGTGTGTGTTATCTGGCGTCGGGAAGACCCGTGATCGCTCAGGAGACAGGGTTCAGCGATTTTTTGCCCGTCGGCAACGGATTGCTGGCGTTTCACGACACCGACACCGCCATGGAAGCGATTAATCAACTACGGACGCGTTACCCGCACCACCGCCGCCTCGCTCGTGGGCTAGCCGAGGATTATTTTGATTCGGACAAGGTGCTTTCGCAATTATTGGAAAAAGTGGGGAAGTAAGATCTTATAGCATCCGAAGCCCGTCAGCGCATTTTTCGAGACGAGTTGCTCCCAGCATTGGAAACAATTCTGTCACAACACTTCGGGGCGAGACATCGGATCCGGAAAATGCACCGCCGTATTTCGACTTATTCGTCGTCATATATTATCGAATATTTAAAAGTGGATCTGTCTGGAGGAAAAAGGATCGAGCTTATTCTGAAGGACCTGAGTCCGTCCTCGCTTTTGTTGACAGCGGACCGGATTCGGCCCCATTTCCTGTACGATCCACGGCGAGAGATCCGGACCTATCGTCACATCCTGCGAACGGCCCGGGACAACACTCCTCAGTTCTACGGAGCGTTTGAATCCAACGACTTGGAGCGTTACTGGCTCTTTTTGGAAAGAGTCAGTGGCCCGCTGCTCTGGCAGGCTGAAGGTATGGACCCCTGGAAGGATGCGGCTCGCTGGCTGGCTCGATTGCATGAGGGGTTTTACAGTGTTGGGCAGGGAACCTTGGATTCGAGCGTGGGGCACCTACTGCGGTACGACCGGCAGTTTCTCGAAGTGTGGTTGATCCGGGCGGAGGAATTCTTGAAACACAAGCATCGGTTGCATGATTTAGCGGCGCTGCGACGATTTGGACAGATTGCAAACCGGTACGACCGGGTTGTGAAGAGGCTGCTGGATCTGCCGGCATCGTTTATTCACAGAGAGTTCTATCCGTCAAACATCATCATGCGGAAGAAACCGAGGAACCGGGCGATCTGCCCGGTGGATTGGGAATTGGCGGCGATCGGGCCCAGTTTGATGGATTTGGCCGCCTTGACTTCGGGCGAATGGTCGGTGGAGGCTAGGCGCGCGATGGTGACGGCATATAGAGAGACCATTTCCCAGGTTCCGGGTGGACTGCCGACACTGGATGAAATGATGGAGCACGTAGAGTATTGTCAACTGCACTTGGCCGTCCAGTTTATGGGGTGGGCTCCGGACTGGTCGCCGCCCGAGAGGCATTCCCAGAACTGGCTTCGGGAGGCAATTCGCCTGGGAGAAAAGCTGGGCCTTTAATTTTCATGAGCCAAGGAAAACGACTCATCGTGAATGCGGATGATTTCGGGCGGAGCCCGGGCATCAACCAGGGCATTATCCGCAGCCATGAAAACGGAATTGTCACCAGCGCAAGCTTGATGGTGGGCTGGCGGGCGGCTGCGGAGGCCGCAGCGTATGCTCGGAGACGCCCGGTGCTGTCCGCCGGCTTGCATTTGGATCTTTGTGAATGGAGTCATTTGTCGGGGGCGTGGCAGAAGGTTTACGAAGTGGTCCCGCTGAATAATTTTGAGGCCGTGGCGAAGGAGATCGCGCGGCAGTTGGCAGAATTTCGCAAGTGGATGGGGCAGGAACCCACCCACCTCGATTCGCATCAACATGTGCATCGTGCCGAACCGGTGCTGGGGGTTCTTTGAGGAGAAGCGAAACGGCTGGGTATCCCGCTGCGCGAGGCCAATTCGCGGGTGCGCTACTCTAGGGAATTCTATGGCCAGTCCAACACGGGTGCCCCCCATCCAGACGGCATTTCCGTGGATGGTCTGCTCCGGATCATCCGATCACTGCCGGAGGGCATTACCGAGCTTGGGTGTCATCCGGGAGATGGGAATGATTTTGATTCGAACTATTCAGCAGAGCGGATCATCGAATGCCGGACGCTCTGCGATGCCCCGGTACGCGCGGTGATTCAGGCGAATTCCGTCATCCTGTGCTCGTTCCGGGATTATGCCGAAGGAACTGTGAAGTAGGCCACAGATCTCTGCCGACGGGCCGATGCCACTGCGTCGTTGCGTATTGCTCAGAATTCGCAGCATCGGACAACCGCCCGCCAGAGAATTTTGCGGGCACGCCTGCGGAATCAACACGTTGCCTCGGTCACTGTGCGCGTTGCCAAAACGCCATCAACGCCCTATATCCATTTCCATGCTTCGCCGTTTCTATTATGCAGCGTTTGCCTTCCTCGCCTGTGTCAAGGCGCTGGCGGTCGGGCCTGACGAGATGTTCGTAATGGCCTACAATCTGATCCATCAGGCGGATTCGCAGAAGGAAGCCGGCAATGTCCGGACTGCATGGTCCGTTTATTCCCAGGCACAGGAGGATTTGCGAACGCTTCAGCGGGCATACCCAGAATGGAATGACCGGGTGGTCAACTACCGCCTACGGTATGTGGCCGCCATGCTGGAGGAACTCAAAGTGTTCGGTCCGACACCCGTCACCCCCGCCAAGTTGCTCCCACCCGTGATCGCACCTGCAGAAGAGGAGATTACGGAGTTAACGGCACTCAACGACCAGATCCGACGGTTGGGGAGCGAGAAAGCGATGTTGGAAGCGCGCCTGCGCGAGGCGTTGTCCGCGCAACCGGCCCCGATCGATCCGAGGGAGTTGCAGCGGGCGGTCGAAAAAATAACCACCCTGCAGGCAACCAATCAGGGGCTTATCCAGCAATTGGAACAGCAACAGGCCGACCGCCGAAACTTGATTGATAAGGTGGTGTTGGAGGAGTCCCACCGAGCGTTGCAGGACGCCAACCGACAACTGCTCGCGCAGAAAACCAGCGCGGCTGCGCTGCAGAAGGAGCGCACGGAACTCGAAGCAGCGCTCAAGAAACTACAAGACACCGATCTGAAGCAGCTAAAGAACGAGAATTCCGCGCTTAAATCCCAAGTGACCGAGCTTAAGTCCGAAACCGAGCGCGGACGTCAAATCGCCGAGCTCACCACTCGAATCAGCAAGCTGCAGAAAAGTTTCGAAGAGGCTCGGAAGCAGAATGAGGTGCTGGTGGCCGAAAAGATGGCCCTCGAAAAGCAGCTCGCGAGCGGCCAGACGCGCCAGACGGAATCCAGCATCCTGCGGATGAGCAAGCTCACGACCGAGCTCGCTGTGGCGCGAGCGGAGGCGGGGCGAAACGGCGCGCGGGCGGAGGATTTATTAGCCGCTATGGAAAAGGAAAAGAGCGCACGAACAGAATTTGAAACTCAGAATCGATTGCTCACCGAGCGGGTCAGCCTTCTCACTCGCGAGAATGCGGGAACGACAGAGGCTGTGCAGGTGTTGCAAAAGGCGCTGACGTCTGAGAAAGCGGACCGCATGCGCATGGAGGCAGAGCTTGAGGCATCGGAAAAAACGGTGGCAGCCCTTCGCGAGGCGGCAACATTTGCCGGCAATGCCGTGGCAACGGATCCGACCGGCACGGAGTTCACCGTCCGCCTGAATGCACTCGTGGGAAAGACGCGACAGCTGGAGCTTGCGCTGCGCGACAGCCGCGATCGGGAGGCTGAAGTTCATCTGGCCCTTCTCGAAGAGCAGTCCACACGTCGTCGCATGGAGAAACAGCGAGCGGATCTGGATCAAAAGCTGCGGACCCTTATGCAGGCGGGCGGGGCAAAAGCGAGTCTGGAAGCATTTGAGTCGCTGGAAAACCGGTTGAAAGAACTCGAACGTGAGAAAGAGGAACTCCAGCAACAACTGAACCGCGTCGGCGGCATCGCCTCCGGGCGTGCGTCCCCCAATGGTCGACTCACCCCGCGGGAACGGGCAGTGCAATTCCGATCCGAACGGTAATTCCACACCGGATAAGCCGTCTGCCTGCGTCTGGTAAAAAACAGCACGCTGCAAACTTCTATCGTCGATTCGGAGGGGTATTCAATTCGAGTAGCACTACGGATTCGCGAGCGATTTCAACCGCCGTTGTAGCGTAATGGGAAGACTTGTTTCTCGCTCCATCCATTGCCGAGCTTTCGCCGGGTCATGGGCAAGCCAAGTCCGGAATCCCCGCTCATAAGCAAGATCGCGTGCGGTCGCATCGCCAATCGAACCGATCCATTGAAAAGCCGCCGGCGCGTCGTTTTCAACCAATGCTTGGGCGAGTTGCGCGGCCGCCATATCCCGAAAAGATCCGACGGGGAGATTCCCGACCCAGACTCCCGCAGCTCTGGGTTCCATTTGACCCCAGCGCCCAAGGAGTGCTGTGCCCGCCTGCTCGCGTAATTCCCCTTCCGGGAACTGCTGAATCCACAAAGCAACAGTGGCTGGATCTACATCAACCCACCGTTGAATCACCGCCATCGCGGCTTCCGTCTGCTCCACTCCCACCGGCAATTTAACTACATATTCGGCCGCGTCCGAGGGTGCCTCGGAGGCCCATTCGCTCAATGCCGACACCACCGCCTGATTTCGCGAGAGCCCTGCGGGAAGCTTGGCCGCCCAATCCGTCGCTGCGAGAGGATCCTGGCGCGCCTAGGAACCCGCGACCTCTGCCAGCATTGGATTGCGATTGTTGGGGTTCACCGACGTTTCGATAACTCATGCCGCGGCTGCAGGATCCTGATTTGTCCAAGACTCCAGAAGCCCTGCGAGCGCTTTTTCCTGAGTCTCGCCTGCCGGGAGTGTTTTAGCCCACGCCACCGCAGCGCCTAGATCCGCATCCGCCCAAGATCGGGCGAGCACTCCGTATCCCTCCTGCTGATGGGCGACGTCCTGGAAATTCTTGATCAGCTCGAGAGCCGCTGCTGGATTCACCTTAGCCAACTCAGGGAGTACCACACCCTTGGTGATGGCTCCCACGGGGCCATTCTGAAAATCCCGCACCAGTTCCGCAGCAGCAACCGGATCGCGGGCCGCGATGGAAGCCGCCACGGACGCGACCAACCGATCGCGCGCGGCTCCCGCCGGCATTTTCATCACGGTGTCGGCGGCTGCTCGTGGCGATTCCACCGCAACGGATTCGAGCGCGCCGCTCATAGCCGCTTCGCGCTCGCGCGATATTGAGAATTGAGCCGCCCACTCCAGAGCCCGCTGGGAGCTCACCTTGCCAAGCGCCTGCGCCATTGGAGAGAGCAAGCTCCGTGTGTCGGCATCCAACGGTAGTCCCTTCACTGCAGCAGCAGCCCCCGTCGGATCACGCTCTGCCCACCCCAAATAGGCCGCATTGAGCGCCATCTTTCTCATCGGGCGGTCCTGCAATCCGGAAGCCTAGGCGACGCCCGCGGCGGGATTCACGGCGGCCCAATGCTGCGCGACGGTTGCAGCCAGTTCGTTCCGATGGCCGCCCAGGGAAAGGCTTACGACAAATTCCCCAGCGGCAGCCGGCTTGCTCGGCAGCAATATGGAGAGAAGTTCGTCGTGAACCGCGCTTCGCTCGATCCCCAACGGGAGATCTTGAAGGATCTGACGTGCCTGAGCCAAATCGGTCTCCGCGAGATGTCCGAGTAGCATTCCCACCAGGGATGGGTCCGGATTCCTGGATGCTTTGATCGCGGAACGGATCGCCGCAGCGGAATCCGTGGCAGCCCAGGAGGAATAAAATTCCCGAAGGAGCTCGGACCGACGCTCGGTAACCGGCAGTTGCTCTAAAAGCGCTTGGCCGGCCGCAGGATTTTCGGATCCCAGTGTACGAGCAACCACTTGCCAGCACGCGAATCTTGCCGGTCCCGCCGGCACCGCTTGCACCCACGCAAGTGCCGGATCGCTAAGCCGCTCGATCCAGGGGCGCAGTGTCACATTCAGTGCCTGTTCCCGTTCATCCACAAAGCCTATTGCGGCTGCATACGCCGTCGCGGCCTTGACATCCCGGATGACCCATCGACGCAGCAGCGTGTCATGCGCCGTCCGTCGGAGATTCCCTGGCAGCACTGCGTCACTCGCAATGAGAGCGTCTCATAAATGCGGGTCATCGACGGGACGCACCGCCTCCTCGACAGCTTGGTGTCGCGCGGAGGGACTCCTCAATTTCAGACACTGACGCAGATCCGATTCATAACGCCCAAGGGTAAACGGACCTCGACCACTGGTTGGAACATCCGATGCCGGACGGGACGAATTCATTCCATTGGGAGTTGTCCCGCCGATCGACGCTGCTTGCGACCCGCTTCCGAGTGCGGAGACGAGCTCGCGCGCCCGGCTCAATTCAGGGGTCAACCATGTCCGTCAGAGAACCGCTGCGCCAACGGCAGCACCGACCAGCACTCCAAGCACGAATCCGAGCCAACGGGTAAACACGCGAATACGGTATCCGCGAAACCGACAAAAAACCACGGTCAAACGATCGGACCCACGGCGCGCACGGCGGCGGAACCAGTGGCGAAACCAACCGTGAAGCAGGTAATTTACGCCAGCTTCGCGAGGAGTTCGTCGTTTGTTTTGTGCTTTTTCAGGGCGGCAATGAGCGTCTCCATGGCCTCGACCGGTTGCAAATCGGTCATCATCCGGCGCAATTTGCGGATCGGTTCAATGTTCTTAGGCAGAAAAAGTTTTTCCTCCTTGCGCGTGCCAGACTTCGGGATGTCGATAGCCGGAAACAAACGGCGCTCGGACAATTTACGATCGAGAATTAGCTCCATGTTTCCCGTGCCCTTAAATTCCTGAAAAATCAACTCGTCCATCCGGCTTCCCGTGTCCACGAGCGCCGTGGCGAGAATCGTCAAGGAGCCGCCTTCTTCAATCTTGCGCGCCGATGCGAACATCTTCCGTGGGATCTCCAACGCCCGGGCATCAACACCGCCGGTCATCGTCCGACCCGAACCGCCATGGACGGAGTTGTAGGCGCGGGCGACCCGGGTAATGGAATCCAGGAGCACAAAAACATCCTTGCCGGCCTCGACCATCCGGCGGCAGCGCTCGATCATGAAGCGGCTTAGACGCACATGGGTTTCGAGGTCCTGATCATTGGACGAGGCAACCACTTCACCTTTCACGCTTCGTTGAAAATCAGTGACCTCTTCCGGTCGTTCATCGATGAGAAGAACGAGGCAATGAACCTCCGGATGATTCGTGGTGATCGCGTTGCAAATCAGCTTCAGGATCGTCGTCTTGCCCGTACGGGGAGGAGCCACGATAAGACCGCGGGTTCCTCGACCGATGGGCGTAATGAGATCGATGATCCGCGTTTCGAGAATATCCGGCGTGGTTTCGAGCTGAAACTTTTCCACCGGGTCAATGGTGGTGAGGTTCTCGAATCGCATCGCGTGCAGGAAATCCTGATACGATCGCCCGTTCACCTTGAGAATCTCTCGCAGCTGTGGGCTGTTGCCCCGGTGCGGCGGATTCACCGTACATTCCAAGTGACATCCCTCGCGCAACCCGTGCTTTTTGATCGAATCGGGCGTCAGGAAAACGTCCGTCGGCTTCGGCGCGAAATGATTCTTCTCCGACCGCAGAAACCCAAATCCTTTCTCGGATATTTCCAAAAAACCACCGCCGAGCTGTGGTTCGCCTTGCGGCACGGGTGGTCCTCCTCCGGGTCCATTGTTTGGGCGACCTGAAAAATTCTGGCCGCCGCCACCGCCCTGTCGCGCGGGATTGCCGCCGCCACCGCCACCGCCACCGCCACCGCCACCGCCACCGCCGCCGCCGCCGCCGCCGCCACCGCCACCGCGGCTGCGGTGCTGCCGATGATGCCGTCCGTGACGAGGGCCGCCGTACCCTCCACCCTGGCCACCCTGGCCAGTGCCTTGTTGGCCTTGCAGGCCCTGTGAACTCTGGCCGAAATTCTGTACAACGGCCGGGCCGCCAGGACTAGTCTGCGGATTCTGAGGGTTTTGCTGGCGGTTTTCCGAATCTCCGTTTGCCGGCGGGGACGCAGGCGGCGGATTTGATTGGGGTTGACTTGAACCTTGAACTTCCTGACTCATGATATGCGATTGGAATGACTGCTTAGACCGACTACGGGTGCTGTTACGGAACGGCCTGAAAACCCAAAGGCGGCAAAAAACGAATCAGCCGCAGAAACAAAGACTCGGGGAAGCAGAACTCCGGAACAAATCTAACGGAGTCCGTCAGGCCTCAGAACACGTGTTACGTATAGCCGAAAGACTCCCAGCGCAACTATTTTGTTCAAAGATGTTTTCAAACGAGGAGCCGCCGATCACTCAATACCCAGAAGACGGCGGCCTTCCGCGGTGATCATGCTCTGGTGCCACGGAGGATCCCACACGATCTCCACGCTGGCATCTTCAACACTCGGCAACATCAGAATCTTTTGCTGCGCATCCCCCGCAATCGTCGCCCCCATCCCGCACCCGGGGGCCGTCAAGGTCATCTTCACAAAAACCTTTTTCCCCTGGGTCGGCAGCTCTTCAATCCCCATGTCGTACACCAAGCCGAGATCAACTATGTTCACCGGAATTTCGGGATCATAGCAGCTTCGCAAAGTCTCCCAAACCATGGCCTCATTGACAGCGTCACCCGCAGAAAAGGGTCTCGCGGTCGCTTCTTCGGCAGCTTTCATGCCGATGGCGTCGGCATCCTTGGGGCCGATCCGGTACAACCCACCGCTGAGATGGACCGTGTACGACCCTCCGAGAGTCTGCGTGATGTCCACTTCGGTCCCCGCAGGCAACTTCACCGTGTGCCCTGCTGGAATCTGAATGGCATCGCAGTCGCGGCTAAGAACCACCGTGGAAACCGAATGCATCGCGCCCCACAATAGCTGCCCCTCTCCAAACGCAAAAGAAAATGCCGATCAGGGTAAAATCTTGCATTGATGGCACAAAGCTTGACCACTCTCCCCCCAACCTATCCCCCGCGATAGCACCAACAATTTGATCGCCGGCAACGTTTCTTTCATCCGAAATCCAACCTGTTCGATCGCAATCATTGACCCTCCCATTCCCCTGTTTCTTTGACATCGAGGATTATTGCACCCCTCCCCAATCTGTGTACGTTCAACACCGTCGCCCGGCTCCGCTTTTCGATCAACCGACCGCCATGAATCCGTCTCTGTTCGCCCAGCACCCCTGGGCTTCCTGCTTCGCCACATTTCTTGCCGGCATGATCATCAAATGGCTGCTCGATCTGTTCTTCCTGAGGGGGCAATTCGATCAGGTCCGCCAGCAGCTTGCCCGGCGCGAACGGGAGTTTCAGGATCTTCGAGTTCAGTTTGGCAAGACGCAGACGGAATTTCGCTCGAAGTCTGATTTGCTGGACGCCGTTCAGAAATCAAAAGCGGGACTGGATGCAGAATCGAAGGCAGAACAAGCGGCACTCAGCCAGTCCATCCGCGAATTGGAATCCAAAACAGAGGCTCACCAGAGTGTCATCTCCACGCTCGAAATAGCCGTCCTCGCCCGCGACCGCAGCCTCGCGGAATTGACGGCCTCGGCGGCGTCAGCCGATCAACAACGATCGGCGGCGGCCACCGCTCTGGCTGACAAGGACAAAGAACTCGCCCACTTGCGAAGCCAGCTCGAGTCGGCGCACCGCATCCGGGCGACGGCGGAATCGTCCGCTGGGAGGCTGGAGGGCGAACTTGCCAACGCGCGGAAGCAGATCGGAGAATTGGAAGGTGATTTTAAGGAACTCGAAGCCGAGCTCAGGGCGGCAACCAAAGCCAACGAATCACTCACCGAACAGCTTCGCATTCTTCCGACAACGATCATCCCCGCTCCCAGCCTCGGTGCCTCCGAGGCCGCCCTGCTCGCGGACTTGGAAACGGTCAGCCGCGATCGCAACGAGCTCGCCGCCGAACTCGCGGCGCTCAAGGCCGCCACGCCTCCGCATCCAGCCGTTCGCCGAAATTCTCCGAAAAAGCCTTCGGGCCAAGCCCGAAGCGGCCTGACCCAACCAACCCTCCTCCCGGATGAAGCCCTTCCGTTGCGCGAGGTCTCCGCCCCGGGTTCTCAGCACCTTTCGGAGGTGGACGGAATCGGACCCGAATTTGAAAAAAAGCTCTCCGACGCCGGCATTTGCACGTTCACGGCACTCGCCCGATGCACCATCGAGCAGCTCACAGAAATCTGTCCCCCGAGCGAATCGGGTAAGCCGGATTACGCCTCGTGGATTGCCCAGGCGCAGGTACGCGTTCCAGGCGATAACTTCTAACCGGGGCGCATTCCAACCGACCTGACCATGTTTCGAGATGATGGAAAACCCAGGTACTGGATCGGCTGGTACGATCGCTGGCACATCCTGCTTCCGTGCATGCTGGCGGCTGTGCTGTTTTGGCTGTTGTTCACGACACAGCACCGTCCTCCTACCCAACGATCACGATCCGGAACGACGATCAGCACCGCGACGCCACCCCCGACACTGCGCTCGCAGGCGCCGACGCTCATTCGTTCGCCCTACATAGGCCAGATTATGTGGCCGTCTCAAATGAGCGATGCCGAAGGCACCTCCGAACCACGGGCACTCGTCCGGCTGTTCCTTGGACAACGGAAGCTCGGGGAAACCTACGCGGAATCCAATGGCCATTGGCGCTTCCTGCTCGCCAACTTTCCACCCGGCACCTACCGGGCGCGCGCTGAAGCATGGACCGGTCTACAAGCGATCCCTTCGCAGGAAGTCGAATTCACCGTCGCCCGCGAACCCAAGAACCCTTCCCCGGGCAAGTCCAAATCAAAACCAACCCTCCCGAAAAAGCCGGTCAACCGATAAAATCGGCGTCACCACGACAGCTCGGAGGTAGCGTTGACCCCGTATGATAAGCTCATGTGCAGTGATGACATGAATGCTGGAATGAAGGACCCAAAAGCGGGCGAATCTGCGGCAGCCCCGGCTGCCGCTCAATCTGCGGAAGGGGCTGGTATCTTGAAGGCAGGCGCGGAAGCGCAACGACTCATACCCGGAGCCGTCTGTGGCGGCGGCACGGCGGCGGCACTGTCCGCTCACCCTAGAGAAATCGGATTGAGAACGCCGACGTCTCCAGCTGGCGGATCATCTTTTTGTTCTTTTTGGGGTCAACACTTGTTATGAAAATCACTCGCATCCTCGCCCATCGAGTCGAACTGCCACTGCATGAGACGACCTACAAATGGTCCGGCGGCAAATCCGTGACCGTGTTCGACAGCACAATTGTAAGGGTTGAGACGGACACGGGACTCATCGGCTGCGGCGAGGTGTGTCCGCTCGGGCCGTTCTATCTGCCTGCGTATGCCGAGGGTGTGCGCGCCGGTCTGCGCGAACTCGGACCCCAGCTGCTCGGCGAAGACCCACGCCAACTCACCAAGCTCAATCGCACCATGGACACCGCGCTCAAGGGGCATCCTTACGTGAAGAGCGGCCTCGACATTGCATGCTGGGACATTCTTGGCCAGGCGACCGGAATGCCCGTGTGCGAACTGCTAGGCGGCCGTTACGGCGAGGACGTGCACCTCTATCGCGCCATCTCCCAGGAATCGCCGGAGCAGATGGCGGCGAAGGTCGCGGGCTATCGCTCGGAAGGTTATCGCCGATTCCAACTCAAAGTCGGTGGCGACCCGGACGTTGACATCGCGCGCATCCACGCTGTCGCGGCCGAGCTCCAGCGCGGCGATCGTCTCGTGGCGGACGCCAACACCGGCTGGGTGCAGCACGAAGCTGTGCGCATCGGCAAGGCCGTGCGCGACGTGGACGTTTACATTGAGCAGCCGTGTCTCACGTACGAGGAATGTCTCGCCGTCCGCCGCCAGATTCCGCATCCGTTCGTGCTGGATGAAAATATCGACGATCTCGGCATCCTGCTTCGCGCCAAGGCTGACCTGGCGATGGACGTGGTGAATTTGAAGATCAGCAAGCTCGGCGGCCTCACGAAAATCAAACAAGCCCGCGATCTCTGCGTCAGCATGGGCATCGCCATGACGCTGGAGGATTCGTGGGGCGGCGACATCGCCACGGCCGCCATCGCGCATCTCGCACACAGCACTCCGACGGAATTTCTCTTCAGCACGACCGACTTCAACAGTTACGTCACCGTGAGCACCGCCGACGGCGCACCCCATCGCGTGAACGGGCGCATGGCTGCCTCGAAATCCCCCGGTCTCGGCATCACGCCGAAGATGAGCGTCCTTGGAAAACCCGTGGTCGAGATTCATTAGAATACGTTCAAAGCGCTGCGTCAGCGACCAGCCCGCGCGGTACTCCAACTCGACCGGCGGTCCGCGGCCCGGCACCCTCTTGAAGCGGAGTAGTCCGATGTCCGTCTTTAACCCGACGGAGCCCTCTATGCCCGCCCAAATCCCAGGCACCGAGTTACCGACTCGTCCGCCTCGTATTTCGAAGGTATCAGATCGGCTCCGGGTGCTTTGTTGAAATGCACAGCGCACCGTTAACTGCTCGTAACAGTGAGTCTAACTCAACGGGCTTGCAAAGGCGCTCGACGTTTCCTTGATCCAGATGGCCATTCATCGGTTGGATGTCTCCGTCACCCGTCAGGAATAACACCGGCAAATCCGCACGCACCGCCCGCATGGCCGCCATCGCCTTATGGCCATTCAACAGGGGCATGGATTGGTCGCTAATGAGGAGGGCCACTTCGTCGGGCTGACGTTTGAAGAGCGACACGGCTTCCGCGCCATTAGCGGCCGTGATCACCCGATAGCCGTGGTCTTCGAGGCTGCTTCGGAGCAGTTCGCGAACCGCTTCGTCATCGTCGGCCACGAGGATGAGTTCGAGATGACTGCGGGGCGGCGGCGGGATGTCTCCAGTGGCTTGTCGCTCCGTGAGCTCGGTATAGCGGGGAAGATATATTTCAAATGTCGTCCCAGCGCCTGGTTGACTTTGCACTGCAATAAAACCGTCGTGCGCATTCACAATGCGCATCGTAGTGGAGAGACCAATCCCCGTGCCTTTGTCTTCCGGCTTGGTGGTGAAAAATGGCTCAAATATTCTGGGTAGCACATCGGGCGGCATGCCGATGCCGGTGTCGCTGACGAGAATGACAACAAATGCGCCAGCCCGCGCGTTTGGGATGGCACGGGCCTCAACTTCGGTAAGCTCGACATTATCCGCTGCCAGTGAAAGGGAACCCCCCTCCGGCATTGCATCCCGGACATTGATGCAAAGGTTAAGTAACACCTGGTGCAATTGAGTTGTGTTGCCGCGCACCGCCCAAAGGTCTGCGGCCGCGTGGCCGGCGATGGCTATATTCTGCGGGAAGGTGTTGACCGCGAGCTTCTCCATTTCTTTGACCAGCGGGCGGATATCCAACCGCTCAAAGTCGCCCTTTCGACCCCGGGCGAATAGCAACACCTGCCGCACCATATCGGCCCCCCGCCGGGTACTGGATTCCATCAGGGAGAGAATTCGCCGATTGTCATCGCCGGTGACGTTGCGTCGCAGAAGCTGCGTGCCTATGAGGACCGGCGCTAACGCGTTGTTCAAATCGTGCGCCATGCCGCCCGCCAGCGCGCCGATGGCCTCCACGCGCTACATTCGCAGGGACTCCGCTTCGAGTTGCTTCTTCTCAGTCACGTCCGAATTGATTACGAGCAACCCCCGCCGGTTCTCCGGCCTCATCGCGAAGCAACGTCCATCGACTTTCGACCGTGAACGATTTTCCGGATCGCGCCTGTTGACACAGTTCTCCGTTCCACTCCCCACGCTCCATCGCTATCTTCCGGGCGTTGGCCGCCGCAGCATTTACGGAGAGAGTATCGGCGGCACCCGTCAACAACTCCTTCTGTGACCCTCCATAAAGCCGTTCGGCACTCGGATTCGCGTAGGTAGTTTTTCCATCAAGAGTCTGAACAAGAATTGCGTCGTGCGCCTTTTCGATGAGCGCCGCCTGTTCGCGAATGTGGGCGTCGTCCGCACGCTTGGTGGCTTCGAGGCGTCGTCGTGTGCGGTACCAATCCAAGGAGTGAAACAAGACGGAACCGCCCAGCGCGACAGGTATTTGAACCGCCGTGACGAGAAGCCACGGAAACCAGACATTGAATTGAAGGAACATCGCAGCTGCAGCCGCCGTAGCCGCGCCACCCCTGACCACCGCGGCAACGGTCGCTGGAACGGGCCTGAGCCAAAGCAATCCCGCGCCGAATAGCACGCCCACGAATAGCACCACGGACAACTCCAACGACGAGTTCAGCCGCTTTAGCCAGTCTTCGCGCAGAAGATTGAGCATCTGTGTGGCATGAACTTCGACGCCGGGCATGAACAAGTCCTGCTTCCGCCACGAGTGAAACGGGCTGCGGAATTCATCGCGCCGCTCTTTGAACAGTCCCGCCATCGGACGCGCACCCACAAACACCACTTTATCCCGGAACACCGCGTCATCGATTGTCTTCGGATCAAGCGCCTGGCTAACGCTCACGTGCGGTAGAGTAAACGGCGGACCGTAGTAGCGGAGCCAGCGCGCAGGCCCCGCGCCGCCGCTGGTTTTGATGGAACTTAATTCCAGCACGCGGGCCGCAGCCCAAGTGAGGCTGGGGCGCACTTCTCCGTCGGCGAATCTTCCAGCAAAGTGTCGGCGAGCCACAAAATCATCGTCTACGCCGAGTTCTCCCAAACCTCATGCTGCGGCGGCGTTCCGCAGGGATTCCATCGGCAGCGCCAAGCGTGTCGTGCGCCCCCACGGACCATCGCCGGTGCTTTGGCTGGATACGCTCACCTCCCCAGCCAGCACGGCGCGACCCTGATCGCGCAGCGCGTCTGCCAGGGATTGGTCCGCGCCAGCGTCTGCGCTAGCCGTATCAAAAATGATGTCGAAGACTACCGCCCTGGCAGAGGCTGCTTTCAAGCGTCGGAGCAATTGCGCGTGCAAGGCGCGTGGCCAGGGTTTGGAAGGGTCTTGCCGCTCGCGCAAATGCGATTCGAGATCGAGATAGATGATGACGACGGGCGTGTTAGTGGGCGGGGCGTTGGCGAGGTCAAACCGGGCCAGATAGCTGTCATAACTCGCGCGAGTGAGCGCTGAACCCGTAACGGATGACGTACGAAGCAACCATCCACCGAAGCACGCACAGAACAGTGCGAGCACCGTGGCAGCGGTGAATTGAGGATGACGCATTGGCCCAAGTCGCATTCCGGTGGTCGGGACCCTAGGTGGCTCGCATTAAGGCCGCGAGATTCATCTGCACCGGCTCGCAGGGCTGTATCAAGCCCGGCCGTCGGATTCCGCGGGCCCGTCCAGTTTAGAAGTTTAGACGCAGACTCAGAACCGCCATTCGCGCACGCGGGAGTGCGTTGTAGAGGTTTAGAGGATTCAGGCGGTAGTCTTGTCCAGTGAGGTTCAACAGGCCCAGCCGGACTTCGGCGCGACGGCGGGGGAAACGATAGCCAGCTGAGATGTTGTGCTGCCAAAAATCGTCCCCTGGCCTTTCTGGATTGGTGTATCCGGAGTTGTCTTGATGATACCGAGTTGATTCCCATTAGCCGAAAAAACCGCACGGATGCTGGTAACTCAGGGAAAGTGCCACGTGTTGCAGGGTGGAGTGTTGGTGCTGTTCATGGGAATCCAGGTCGATGGCACTTTCAGGGATTTGCGAAAGCGTGGTGTCCAGATTTGCATCGCTCAGGCGGTAGCGCATGGCTGCAGAAAAGCCATCACCCAGTAATTGAACCGCGTAGGCGGACAGCGTGCGTTCACGGAATATCAACACCTGCCGCGTGCTGGATCCCAAACCGGGCGGAGGGGGTGGAAACGGACTTGCTGTGATGCCAAGGGTGCGGTCGCCGTCCGAGTGAAGCCAATCCGTCTGCAGGCCAAAATAGGTTCTGCGGGGAAGCGTTTGATCCAAGCCGAGGCTAACAGTCTCGAATACCGTCCCCGGCACTAATCCAACGCTCGATTCCGGTGCAAGACTTCGAAATGCCTGATTGAATCCGGCGACCTGCGATGGTTCGAGGCGCACGCTGTTATCGAAGAAAAGTCCGCCGAGTGACCGAGCATAGGCCCCGCGCCCCTGGGCCCCGCGCCAGGGAGCGAGGAGGAAACCCGCCTTGGGTGCGAGCAACTCCTGCGTGGTGGTCCCCTCTGTTAGCAGCAGCAATTCAGAGTTTCGCGGGGTGGTGAGATGGTCATAACTCAGCCCGGTGATGAGTTTCAGCGGCCGAACAATTTGCCAGTGGTAATACAGATAGCCATTAACCCGCCGCATCGGTTCGGATATATACTTATCAGAAAGGATGCCTGTGAAGTCTTTGGTCAAGATGCCGTGGGATTCCACCTCGCCGATCTAGTAACGACTGCCGGCGATAAGCGTGTGTTGCTCGCTCTGCCAGAGGTGCTGAATCTCGCCAGAATAGAGGGTGAAGTCGCTGGAAAATTAGCTGCTGTTGTCTCTGTACCCATAAACCTGCTGCACGGTGCTGCTGTTGGTGCGCAAGTGAAGGACCGTCATATCCGGATTCCACAGGTCGAATGAATCCGTAAGCCGGCCGACCAACAGCAACGTGTGGCTGGCAGGTGACCATTCATGATGCCATCCGGTGTAGAGGTTGGGCACCTGCTTTTCGCTTGCTCGCAGCCGTTCAATCGCCATCGCCGGGTCGTAATGCCGCGCAACATCCCCCGCAGTTCCATCGCTGAAGGCGCTCTGAAAGTAAAGTTCGTCGCGCGAGCCGAGACGTTGTTTGAGTTGCAGTGACACGTCCTTGCGCTCACGCCAGTCATTGATTTTCTGCCCGTGCTGGGATTCGTAAGCAACATCGAACGCATAACTGAATCCATCGGCGGTCCCAAAGAATTAGGTGAGTTGTTGCCAGTCTCCGGTGCTGCGATACTGCGTGAACGAACTCGCGTCAAGCGGGCGCTTCGACCCGTGCCTGACGGATGCCATGTTCAGGATTTCGACCGCAGGGTTTCCTTCAAAGGCGTGAGGCGGCGACGTCGAACGTGCCGGAGGTGGTGCGATCGAGTTGGCCCTTCTTGAATTGACGGCGAACAGAATTGCCATGAATTCCATTCGTGAAGGTTAGGTCGTATTCGTCCCACCTGTCGGCCTTGAACTGAACCACCATGTGAACGGCGTTCGGGCCGGTTGCAAGATAGCTGTAAGTGAAATCGGAGGGTGCGCTGTCATCGAACTCGATGCCGGAATTCGTCGTCCGAAACACCAGGCGCGGGGGCAGGGTGTCATCCTGAACCGTGTATGTGAGGCCGACAGGAGTCGCCGGCGGCGGATTGGTCGCGGCCGGATTGCTCGTGTTAGTCGGCGAGGGAGGCGGCTGAACGAAGGGACTAAACACACCGGTGTCGGTGGAGTAAAGCGCACCGAGGCGATAGATGCGCCGAACGAAACTGCCCGACGGTCCATCCGTGTAGGAAAGGTCGTATTCGTTCTTGTCGCCTCCAAAGCCGTAGTATCCAAAATTGACGATCAGTGACGCTGTGTTCGAACTCAGCACCTTGTAGGCGTAGGTAAAGGTGTTTCCGCCCGGAGAGACTTCAACCTTGTTTTCATCACCTCCCACCGCTGGGGTTGGCATCTCGATGCCGGTTGTTCCGGTCTTGAACTGAAGCTCATCCGGCCGGGATCCACTGTGGACATAATAGACGAGGCCGGTGACCACCGTGGGTGGAGCGGGTGGTTGAGCCGTGGTGATGGCGACAGGAAGATTCGTCACGCCGGGCACGCTGTTCGTGGTGTCTGCCAAATAACGGAAGACGCCGAGGATCCGCCGCTCCAGTGTTCCCTGACGATATTCTTCGCGAACCCACGTGCCGACGCCGGGCCCCGTGTAGGCATAGCGGATTGACTCGCGGCGATCCGGGGTGAAGCTACGGTCTACGCCCGCACTGTTATCGGTCAGACGGGAAAACTGGTAACTAAATTTGTCCAGGGCTCCGGAATAGTTGTCCTGGCCGTGGTCGTTGGTGAGGTATTCCACAGAGTTCGTGGAAGAACGATTATCCGTCAACACCCGTGCGCCCGATAGTGACCACGGCGTAAATCCGTTCGTCGGACCGTCTTTGATGTAAAGACGGTACGCGGCAAACGGTACCGCATCGCCGCTTCGTGTGGAATAGATCTGCGTTACAGATCGCCCATGGCCAAGCACGGGGTTGCCGATGGGAGTCCAGTTGCTGAGGTCGACCGCGCCCTGCAGTTCGTAGCTCTTGCTGATTTCAGTCGGGTACTCAATTTCAATTGCGGTGTAGATTTTGAGTGTGTTGCTCGTCTGAGCCAGAAGCGATGAAGCGCTGGCACCAAGAAGACTAGACCCGACTAAGAAGGAGATGAGTATGCGTTTCATAGTTCGTTTTCCGTTTTTGCGTTTTTTGAACGACCCCTCGCCGAACCGTTCGGAGAGCAGCGTCATAACCCTTCCTTAGCACGGGCCTTGCCACTGTGGATTTACAGCCTGAAACAGCGAATTCTGCCGCAGGTCGGACCACGGAATGCTCCGCAAGCGGAACAGTTGTTTCGTTTGTGTCGGATGTGGGGGCACCGAGTATCGGTCAGAATGCAGAGATATCACGCTGCTCTCGCAGGACCAAAAAAACGGGCCAGCGGATGCGACGAGTCTTACTCGATGCGCAGACGATAGAAATGGACGCCGTCGCCGAAGGTGTTCGTGATGACGATGATGGAGTTGTCACCCGAGTAGCTATTTGTCATCGTCCGCCACGATTCCCTGAGCGCGGCGGTATGTTCGAGCCAGTAGCGCTGGCCCACCACACTTTGAAAGGAGACGACGGAGTCGCCGTCATGGCCGAGTAACTTCAATCGCGGCGCCAAGAGCACGCGCAACGGCGTTAGCACATCGAGCGACGCCCCGACGTAGCTGGATACTGTGACGACGTAATCGCCGGAGTGGGATGGGAGGACATTGTCAAAATACAAGGCGATGTTGGTCGAGCCGAGCAAAGGGCTTGCTCCTTTGCGCCAGGAGAAATGCAGCGGCGGGCTTCCCTTGACCTCCGGTTGAAGGGTCACCTTGGATCCAGACGCGACCGTGCGGGAGGCGAGCGCCTTCATCAATGTGGGCAGGACCGGGGGCGATTGGTGTCGAAGCGGTAATTCAGATGTACGATGCCCCGTGCGCCATGGATGCCGTCAACCACCACGAGAAACAGGCGCGACTTCGGAGCGGCGAGCTCAAGTCGTGCCGCTCCATTGTTCCCGGCGCTGTCATTCTCGCACGCAATCGGGATCAAGTCGGCGTAACCCCTAAATGGCGGGTTGTACGTATAGACCGCAAGGAGTGTGTCGTAGTTGCTGCCAAGGGTATCGAGTATCAATGTCCCCTCAGCGGGCGGCTGGTAGGCGTACCAATACGTTGCGCCGCCCGCCAGGCCGCAATGGTCTGGTTCGTTCGGATCGGGCGTGGCGAAGGTCGAGCTAAAGATCTGCGTTCCGTCGTCACTGCCCGCGCCTCGGCCAATGTTGTGCAATGAGTTGTCCGCCCTCCTTCTTCCCGCACCAATTGTAGCACCATTTCGGCGAACGCCGGGTCGTCTTCCACCATAAGGCACGAGAAGGGAGTACGCTCCCCACGTGGGTTGGGCACTTCTCGTAGTTCACTCATGCGTGCCGGAGATCGTGAAGACCGCAGGAATCCGAATCAACCGTAGATTCGAATCCTTCATTCCGGACGGATCTCGCCCCAAGAACTTCTGCCGCGACCTTAAGCCGGCGAGTGAGCGGGTTCATTTGCTTTGGCTCCGAATCCGCCAACCGCGCGGGCCGACGTCACGGAGTCGCGGCTTCAGCTAAACAGCTTCCGCACCGGCTCGCCGCGATCGGTGATCGGCACCGGGCGGTCCAGTTCATCACGCAGCGTCTTTGCAGGATTGATGCCGAGCGCGCAATGAATCGTGGCGTGTAAGTCGGGCACGGAGACCGGTGTGTCTTCGATCTTCATCCCCAACTCATCGGTCACGCCCACCGACTGCCCTGTCCGCAAGCCGCCGCCCGCAAGCACGACGCTGAATGCCTTCGCCCAGTGCCCGCGCCCTCCCCCGCCGTCGAATTCGGCCGGACGCCCAAACTCCGTCGCCACCACGATCAACGTCTTGTCGAGCAGTCGATGCCGTTCAAGATCCATGACGAGCGTCGCGAGGGATTGGTCGAGATCGCGGATCAGCAGGTGCTGATTCTTGTGCCCGCCGAGATGTGTGTCCCAGCCGGTGCCGTTGAGGAAATTCAGGTTAAACGAAACTTCGATAAAACGGACGCCCGACTGCACCAGCCGCCGCGCCAGCAGACAACGTTGGCCGAACTCGCTCCCGTACTCCTGCCGCAGTGTCGCCGGCTCTCGGCCCAGTTCAAACGCCCGCATGAAGTCGCCCTTCGCCAGCTTAAAGCTTTCGCCGATTGCTGCGTCGTAGTCGGTGATTTTACGGTCGTCCCGGTGCTTCTCGACATAGCCGGAGCGGAGCTTCGTCAGCAGTTCCTCGCGCCGCTCGGTGCGTTGTGGAGTGAGGTCCCCGGGTCGGCGAAGGCCGCTTGGGCCAGCCTCGGTACCGAGCAGGTAGATGTAGCCGTAACGCGAACCGAGGAAGCCGGGACCGCGCGTGACATTCGGATAGCCCATCACCAGATAAGCCGGCACGCCCTCCGCCGCCGCGCCACGTTCGTGGGCGACGATCGAGCCGATGCTGGGAAACACAGCCGTGCCGCTTGTAGGGCGGCCCGTGTGAACCCGGTTCGTGGCCGCGGCATGTTCGTCGATCACGTCATGGTGAACCGTGCGGACCACCACGAAACGGTCGAAGACCTTGGCGCAGTTTGTGAGGTGTTCCGTGACCTGCACGCCCGGAATGGCAGTGTCGATCGCCGGGTAAGCGGAGCCAGCGATCTTCTTGCCGTCGCCCAGCCGCTTCGGATCCCACATGTCGATGTGCGACGCGCCACCCCCGAGCCAGATAAAGATGCAGTGCTCGGCCTGACCGCGCGGATGGCTGGCCTTCACCTCTTCGGCGACGGTTCGCGCCGTCGGAAAGCCGAGCACTGCGCCGGCGCCGATGCCGCCCGCAGTGTGGAGAAAGTCGCGCCGCGACAGAGTGGAAAAGCGATTTGGATTCATGAGGGAAGCTCCCTTTCAGTTCACGCAGACCGCGCAGGCGGCGGAGAGTTCCACGGCATCCGTGCCATGAGCATTGACATCATGCAACTGTTCGTTAACGCGGCAAAGGTCAGCCCGGCGCCGACAAAGACGGCCAGCCACAGCAACTCCGGTGCTATAAACGCCGCCAGCAGGCCGCTCGCGAGAATCATCACGCCAGACGTCAACCGCACCTGCCGCTCGAGCGACCACGGCTGCCGCGCATCCTGCTCCGTGCCAAAACCCGCTGCACGCCACACGCCCAGGCCGCCCTCGACGTTCACCACTTCCTTGAAGCCGAGTTCCTGCAACCGCTGCTGCGCCTTCGCTGACTGCCCCCCAATCTGGCCCGCGACATAAATCGGGCGATCCACCGGCAGCTCCGCGCGGCGCAACGCAAGTTTCCGGCACGGGATCAGCCGCGCGCCCGGAATCCGGCCCGCAGCGAATTCGGGATACTCGCGCACATCCACGACGAACGGCTTCTCGCCTGACGCGAACAACGTGTGTAGCCGCTTTACATCAATGGTCTGGTTCATAGCTCAAAGAAATTGGGGTTGTCGACGCCGAGAAGCGGTCATGGCACGAACACAAACTCCGGCGAATTTACCATCGCCCAGAGCCCGTCCTCGGCGCGTTCACGCCATGCGGGCTTGAGCCGCATCGTCGGCGGATCGCCGAGGCGGGCGGTGCGCTCCTGCTCCTGCTTGATTCGGGTGGCCTCGGGGTGCAGATGGTTGGCCCACGAGACCGCGCGGAGAGGTTCGTTCACGCGCGTCGACACCTTCTCAAACTCGGTGCTGCGACGCTCGCTGTACCCTTCCGACAGATGCGCCACGAACAGGTCCGTCTCCACACGTGTCGGCGGACGCGAGAAGACGCGAAGGTAAAGCGCGCGGACGAACTCCGGCAGCGGCTGTTCGCGCAACGCGAGGCGAGTGATCTCGCTGTCGTCGCTCAGGCGCGCGACGCGACCATGCGCCAGCACACCGTTGGCGAGTGTGGCAGGCTGGACGACGTTTGGCGCTTCGTCGCGCACGGTTAACGGGCTTTGGCGCGACTCGCGCCAGCCGAAGGTGGCCAGCGTATCAACGATCCCCTGCGCGCGCGGGATCGAGAGTGCGGGACGGTCACGCTCGTTCGAGAGCGACGCAAACTCCCACGCCCGCTGCGGCGTTCCGAGGTTATTGAATTCCTTCACCGGTCGGCGCGAATCCACGTCCATGTTTAGTTCCTCCGCGTTGAAGAGCTTGCCCGCGGCGAAGAAGAGCGAATCCACCAACTGTTCCGCGCTCAGCCGCCGGCGGGCTGGCGATGCGAACAGTCGTTCGTTAAAGGGCTTTTCCTCGGAACCCCCGCGGCAGACTTCGCGCTGGTAGGCTTCGGAATTCAGGATCAAGCGCGAGACGTGCTTGAGGTCGTAGTCGTGCGTGATGAGCTGGCGCGCAAGGTAGTCGAGAAGCTCAGGATGTGAGGGCGTCGTTTCCTCCCAATCGTCCACCGGTTCGACCAGACCCCAGCCCAGATAGCGCTTCCACACGCGGTTCACCAGGACGCGGGCGAAGCGTGGGTTGCGCGCATCGGTGACGAGCGCCGCCAGCTTCTCGCGCGAGTCACCGGGTCGACGCAGCAGACCTTCCGGCAATTCGGATTCCGCCAGAAGCGTCCCAAACGGCCACGCGGGTTCGACCTTGCTGCCGGGCGCGAGCGTGACCTTAACCTTCCGGCCCAGGGTGATGTGCGCGTTGGTGGGAATCGAACTCGACCAAGGCAGTTCCTGCGGCGCGCGCTTGAGCATCGCAGCGAGGCTGAAAAGGTCCCGTTGCTTGAAGTCGTGATGCGGCGCATCGTGGCAGCGGGCGCACTGCATCTGCATGCCGAGAAACGCCTGCGCGATGATCTGCGCCTTTTGCGCCATCGGCACGTCGTTCTCGCTCGCGAGCGCGAAGCCCGCCGGGCCCCCGTAGTAAGCGCTGCCCTCCATCGAAATCAGCTCGGTGGCGAAGCGGTCCATCGGAAGGTTGTCGCTGAACGCCTCGTGCAGCCACCAGCGGAACGGCCCGGTGTTGTTCAGCATCGGCTTCACGATGCCGGGGTTCTCGGCCAGCACGTCCTGCCAGTAACTGACCCAATGATCCGCCCAGCCAGGCTGCGCCAGGAGGCGGTCGATGACGCGGGCGCGCTTGTCGGGCTGCACATCACGGGCGAAATCCTCGACCAGTTCCGGTGGCGGGATCATGCCGATCGCATCGAGCGACACGCGGCGGAGGAAGGCGAAATCGTCCGTGAGCGGCCCGGGCATGACCGAAACCTGCTTCAGTTTGGCGGAGATAAAAGCATCGATGGAGGCAGTCTCTGGTTTCGAGTTGGTGGTTTCGAGTTGGTGTCGGGCCAGATCGTGGCGCTTCTGCCAGTAGGCTTCTTCCGGGGCCGCGATCCTGCGCCGGGCGGAGACATCGTGCCCGCGCCAGAAGCGCTTCTGTCCCGCTGTGAATTCATCAAAGCTGACTTCGCCCAGTGGAACGCGCAGTTGCGGCGTCGGTGTCAGCAGGTGGAACTCCTCCGGCGAATCGCAGGCGCAAGCAGTCGCGACCATGAGTTCGCCCAGTTCTGGCCGGCGATCTTTCAGCGCGATCAGCGCTTCGAGCTTGAAGACATGGGGTTGGCCGTCGGCGACGAAATGGGTCAGCGACTCGAAGTGGCCGGGTCGAAGCGTGCGGAGCCCCGGCGCGAGAGCCTTCGGGATCTCGGGCACTTCCTCGTGGCCGTCAGCCTTGAAGTCCGGAAAACGGGTGTTCAACACCTCGTGGCCATCGATGAATAAACGCGCGCCCGTGTGGGCTCGCAGCAGCAGGCGGTGCTCGCCTGCCGATAGCGCGACCGTTGCCGTGGCACGGAAGAGGAATGGTTTGCCGCGATCCACCTTCACACCGTGCTCGTTATAGCGCGTGGGTAGCGCGACGAAACCGAACGCCGGCTCAGTGTAGCTCTCGGACGGCGCGGGCGCGGTATCTCCCCACTTCGCCTCGTCGGGAACGCCTTCGACGATCTCGACGCGGATGGAATCGGCGGCGCTCACGCGCAGCCAGCCAACGAGGAACCAGGCCAGCAGCAAACCGATCCGCAGCACGGTCACGGGCGGGTCGGAACACCGTTGAGGGATCACGACTGGTAGCGTATCGCGGATTGAGCGGCTGGCAACCCTGAAGCCGCAGTCGCTGCTGTTGTGCTCGTCGGCGATTTCAACGCCCCTGCGAAGGAGAATCCCGCCTAAGACCTCCTTCAGAAGGGCGGAGGACCCACCCCCAGCTGGTTCGCGGCCGAGGAACGGCGCAACGAAGATGTGGATTCGTTCAATCGCTGCGCTACGGTCGGGATGTTTTCCCCGGAGTCGCAGGCTTCGAGATCAACAGGTTCTCAAACAAGTAGAGTCCGCTCCGCCCGGGAACGACGAGGTCGACGTCGCCATCGCCATCGATGTCGATCGCCCGTGGGTCAAGCCCGATGCCCGCCGGGCCGCCTTTGGGCATTATTTCGTAGCGATTGAATTTTCCGGCTGCCTTATTGAATTCGTAACGATACATGACCTGCGGATCCAGGGCTCCCGGATCCGAGAGCCCGTGGGCGCGGTAACGTTTGCCGTTCACGAATTCAGGGATGCCGTTCTTGTCGAGATCCACCCAGAGGGGGCTGTGGCCGACCGACCACGTGTCGTCGATCAGGTGCTTCGTCCAGGCGCGTTTGCCGTCCATCCGGGTCTGCTCCATCCAATAGGTGCCGTAGGCGTGGCCCGCGGACCAAACTAAATCGTTGTCGCAGTCGTCGTCCACGTCAGCGATGATCACCGGAATCGACGCCTGTCCCAGGCTGAACTCGGGATGCCAGATCCATTCGCCAATCCGGTGATCCACGGGTGCCTCAAGCCAGCCGTCGGGCCCGATGATGTCGCTACGGCCATCACCGTTGATGTCGCCAAAGCCGCCGCCGTGGCCGCTCGCCCTTTGCGGGAGATCGTGGCGGACCCATTTGGGTTCGGCTTTCGGTTCGCCCGGCAGCAGCTCCCACCACGCGCTGAAATTCCCACCACGCGGCAACACATCCAATCGTCCGTCCCCATCGATATCGTAGAGCCTGCCGGTCTCCATGGTACCGGGGGTGGCGATCAAGTGCTTCTTCCATTCGCCGAGTCCCGGGCCGGGATGCTCGACCCAGAAAATCGAACGGCTGCGCCAGTTAACGTTGATCAAGTCGGTCCAACCGTCGTGATTCACGTCCAGCTCGAGGTGCGAATAGCCGTCAAATTCAGGCGGGTCTCCTAGTTTCTCGACTTCGCGGACGAAATGCTTCTTCCAGCCGGGCCCCTCATACCAAAAACCGCCACAGACTATATCCAGCTTGCCATCGCGATTTACATCCATCACAGAGCACGCTTCGTACGTGGAGTCGGCGTTGATCGGGTGGAGGCGAAATTCCAAATCGGCGGATTGCAGCGGAGCGGCGCCGGTCGAAAGCAGCGTGGTTGCCAACCAACAACAATTGAGCGAGGCAGCGGGGCGGGACATTGGCGCGGAGTGTATCCTCCGGAAAACGGCGAACAAGGCCAAAGCTCCCAGCAACATTTCATCAACGAACCGCGGAGCGTCAACAAATCGACTTCCAGCAATGAAAGTCGCCAAGAGTCTTCTGATGATTTTCCAGGCATTAGAGAGATCTTGTTCGGCTCCAGAATGGATCGTTGACTTCGAATCGTCCAGCTACTTCAATGCTACAAACATTGCCCGAGATTTCTATGAACCTGATTCCTTCTTCTTTCGAAAGCCGAGGTCGCAGCCCTTCACTGGGAAAGTTCCGCTTGCTGCGCGGGGGCCGGCCCCGCGGCTTTACGCTAATCGAACTCCTCGTTGTTATTGCGATCATCGCCATTCTTGCCGGGATGTTACTTCCCGCACTGGCGAAAGCGAAGACCAAGGCTCACGGCGTTTCATGCATGAGCAACCAAAAGCAGCTCGCATTGGCATGGATCCTCTATACGGACGATCACAACGACAATCTGGTCTGGAACGAACTCTCGTCCGACGGTGTTGGGTGGGTGCGCGGCGTTCTCGACTACAACGGCAGCAATCCCCATAACACCAACACCGCGGGCCTGATCAATCCGGATTACGCGAAGCTTGCGCCTTACACAAAATCTCCCGGCATCTATAAGTGCCCAGCGGATCGCAGTTACGTTGTGATCAAGGGGCAGCGTTTTCCGCGTGTCCGCAGCCTGTCGATGAGCCAGGCGATGAATTCTCGCGACGACTGGCTGAGTCACGTCACCAAGAAAAAATATAATGTCTTTCGCAAAGGTTCCGACATTCAAGTGATGGGGCACTCGAAGGCGTTCGTTTTCATTGATGAACATCCCGACAGCATCAACTATGGCGACGTCGCCGTGGCCATGAACGACGGCGCCCCTCCGTCCAGTATTTACATCATTGATTACCCCGCCAGCACCCATAACGGTTCTGGCGGGCTCAGCTTCGCCGATGGCCATGCGGAAATTCACAAATGGGTGGACAGCCGCACGAAACTGCCATGGAAGAATCTGTCGATGGCATTGGTTGTTCCTTCACCAGGAAACCTCGACATGGTCTGGCTATCCGACCATTCGTCGATTGCACGGTGATACCCCAATGGGCCTGTCCCATCATCCCGATTGGACTTGTATGCAACGTTTCCTCCGTGCGATTCTCGCGGGTTGCTGCGTGTCGATTGGCTCACAGGGCGCCGTGCCCACGTTGAATCCACTCGGCGCCTGGCTGTTTGTACCCCCAGCCGATATCGCTCCACCGCAGGTGCGTGCGGCCGACACGGTCCGCAACGGCGTCGATGCCTTCATCCTGGCCCGCCTGGAAGAGAAGCGGCTTTCGCTGTCGCCCGAAGCAACGCCCCACATTCTTGTTCGCCGGCTTTACCTCGAGCTGATCGGTCTGCCGCCCACTCCGGCAGAGGTCGAAGTCTTTGTGCACGACACCGATCCCAAGGCGTGGGGGCGGCTCGTGGACCGACTCCTGAGCGACTCGCGGTACGGCGAACGTTGGGCGCGATTCTGGCTGGACCTCGCCCGCTATGCCGACTCTGCCGGCTACGAGGGGGATCCAGATCTGCCGCATGCCTGGCGCTACCGGGACTATGTCATCGACGCCTTCAACCAGGACAAACCCTACGACCTCTTCATCCTCGAAGAAATCATGGGCGCGGGCGACCTGCCGGAGCCGAAGCCCGAGCAGACGGTCGCACTCACATTTCTTCGCCTGGCGCCGTTTACCGAACCGCGCGGCGATGCCTCACGTCACGAAATGCTTAGCGAAAGTGACCGGGACCGTCAGTTCGGTCTTTCTGGGTCTCACCGTCGGTTGCGCACAATGTCACGATCACAAGTACGAGCGCATTCCAACGAGGGATTTCTATCGCATGAAGGCCTTCTTTGCGACGGTGCAAATTCCGCGCCCACTGCCAGGCGACGGATTCCAACTGGGCGGGCCGTTGCCCGCAGATTTTTTTGGGTCTTCGCGTACTCGAGTGGGTGAATTTGAGCATTTTGCGGTGTCGAAGCGAGGTAGAGGTAGCAGGGGGACGAGCTTTGAGCCTTAGCTCGCGCCCCCCTACGGCCCAAGGTTCGTTTGACTTGTAGTCCGCGCGTCATGGGTGGTCTTGGGCGCTCAGATCTCAGGAAGCATGCACGTCAAAATCTTCAGTCTCAGATACT
>SIBK01000003.1 GCA_009695205.1 Pedosphaera sp.
TGGCGATCCAGTGTGGGCCGAAGAACCGGTGGCTGTCATACCATTGACGGTCCAGTTCAACCGTCAGCCCCATCCACGCCAAAGCCAATACGCCAGCCTGCGCTATGGCCCAGACCCAGCGCCATTGAGTATCGGGCGTCACCCGCAGACGCAATGCACCCAGCAGCACCAGCGCCAACGCGACGGCAGTCAAGACGCCGGTGATGACCCACGCAGAGGAGGCCACGTGGTTTACCCGGTAATAAAAACCCAAAGCCAACGGATACGATGAAATGTGTAACGCGAGCAGCCCGAACTTTTCGGTCGCGGGCCCGAATTCAGGGAAGCGTGTGCGGCTTAACCCTTGGCCCAGGCCGGCGAACAAGACACCCAGTATGACATAGACCATAAACTGGCGCGCTTCCCTGTCGAAGAACAGCCAACTGTCGCCTTCGTTAAGTTCCAGGCCCAGCCACAATCCAAAGACGCACAGCGCCAGAATGTGTTGCACCTTGGAGCGGAGAAGCCACGGCAGCACGGCAATGCCCGCGAGCCAGAGAAGAATTGCGTTGGGCGGACGTGACGAAAGGTTATAGATCTGGCCGACGAGCGCGATATTCGCGAGAAACATCCCCGAGCCAATGAGGTGCAGAACTTCCGTCACGACCGGATGTTTCTCCGAACGCCCCAACACCCAACCGCCGGCGTGTGACCCCATCAGTAACGCAAGGCCAGTGGCCAGTTTTACGAAGCGAGGAATCCCCTCCCAGTTCGCAGAAATGAGCAGGAGGATGCCGGCGCTAATCAGGATGGCGCCGATGATTCCGAGGAGAATGAGAAAACGGTTGCTTTCGCGGTCGAGTTTGAAGTGGTCAATGATGGCGCGACGCTGTGCATCGGTGATCAACCCGGCTTCGACCATTTTTTGGAGATCGGAAGTTTTCATAATCAGCCGTCTTTGAGGGGAAACAATGAGCCCGATCGGAATGCTGCTCCGCTTACTCCTAACATCTCACTTCAATGGTCAGCCCTGCCGTGGCCTGTTTTGCAAGTTCTTCCGCGTGAGCAACCGGATCCATGGGCGCATCTCAGCGAGTCAATCCAAGGCCTTTCATAGACTTCTCTACTTCTGCGGCTGCGGGTTCCGCCATTCGCGGCCATCGCGAGCCATAAGATCCTCGGCGGCCGTCGGCCCCCAGGTTCCTGCGGCATAGAATTCGCGATTGGTCAGGGCCTTGCCGACCCACGCACTGCGGATGGCGTCGACGATGCTCCAAGCCGTTTCCACTTCATCTCGGCGTATGAACAGGGTGGCGTCGCCCGCGATGGCCTCGAGCAGCAATCGTTCATAGGCTTCCGGAGTATACGCTCCAAACTCGCTGTCGTAACTAAAGCGCATGCGCACGGGCCTCAGTTCGGTGGCCGTTCCCGGGACTTTGCCATTGAAGCGAAGAGTGATCCCCTCGTTGGGTTGTAGTCGCAAAGTCAGGGAATTGGCGTCGAGATTGGCGTCTTTGCGCGCGGCAAATAGAATGTTTGGGGCAGGCTTGAACTGGATCCGCACTTCACTCGCACTGAGGGGAAGATTTTTGCCTGTTCGAAGGTAGAATGGGACGCCGTGCCACCGCCAATTGTCGATGAACAAACGCATTGCCACAAAGGTCTCGACGTGTGAATTGGGTTTGGCCTTGGGCTCGCTGCGATAGGCTGGACGCAGTTCCCCATCCACTTCACCCGCGAAGTACTGCCCGCGCACCACGTTTTCGAGAACCTGCGCGGAACTCATGGAACGGATCGATTTGAGCAGCTTCACCTTTTCATCCCGGATATTCTCCGCCTCCAGCGAGACCGGCGGTTCCATTCCGACCAAAGACAGCACCTGAAGAAGGTGGTTTTGCACCATATCGCGCATCGCTCCAGCCTCCTCGTAGTAGCCGGCACGGGAGCCGACTCCGAGTTTCTCTGAGACCGTGATCTGCACGTGATCAATGGTTTCACGATTCCAAAGGCGTTCGAAGATCCCGTTGGAAAAGCGGAACATAAGGATGTTCTGCACCGTTTCCTTGCCGAGGTAGTGATCGATGCGGAAAACCTGCCGCTCGTGGCAGTGCCGCACCAGATCCGCATTCAACTCCCGGGCGCTGGCGAGATCGTGTCCGAATGGTTTCTCAATCACCAGGCGGTCGGCGTAAGTGCCATCCTCCCTATGCAACAGGTTCACGGCGCTTAAGTTCGCGGCGACCGCACCAAACTGGCTTGGTTGAGTGGCGAGATAGTAGAGCAGGTTTGTTTGCAGTCGCGGATCGGGGAAGGACTGCAAGAGAGCTGTCAACTTCGTGTAACCCGCCGGGTCTGAAATGTCCGCCTGACAATACACAAGGTTCTTGGCGAATTCGTTCCAGACGTCCTCGTTGACCGGCTGCGTCCGGGAGAACTGCCCGAGCGCTCCACGCAATTCCTGACGCCACCCGTCGTCCGTCTTCTCTCGTCTCGCGAATCCGATGATTCGGTACGGATTCGGCAACTGTTTCTCCAGCGCGAGGTGGTAGAGGGCTGGGATCAATTTCCGGGAAGTGAGGTCACCACTGGCGCCAAAGATTACCACCGTGCACGGCTCGACCGGACGGCGCGTTTGTGTGAGCCGCGATTCCAGGAGTTCGTCAAGCTGATCCGCATTATTCATAAAGGGCCGGAACAGTGATGAATGGAGGATCCCCTGGCAATAATCCTCTTGTTTCCTGCCGGCACCAGCAGGCTGGGGAGGGATTCATTGTCGCGCCGACCGGGATCTGATGGTAGATCCGCGTTGGCATGATCGTATTTATTACGAGGTTGTTTGTATGGTACGGCGCGTTGGTTGGAGTACCGCTTTTGGCGGCCGCCGCTGAGCCCGCAATCTTGCAGGTCGATTTCGCCCGGACCAACGGGGTGATTCGCGCGCTGCACGGCGTGAATAAGGGGCCGCTCGGGCCAGGCGGTTTGATCGATCTTTCGGCGGAACATCGTGCGCTGGGCATTCCATTCGTTCGACTGCACGATTGCTATTGGCCCAACCCGTATGTCGTCGATATCCACGCGGTCTTTCCCGATTTCAAAGCCGATCCAGCCCAGCCCGAGAGCTATGATTTCCGGCTTACGGACCAATATATTGCCGCAATCCGAGCTACGGGCGCGGGAATCGTGTATCGCCTCGGCGAAAGCATTGAGCACACGACCGTGAAGCGCTTCGTGCATCCTCCGGCCGACTTTGAGAAATGGGCGGCTATCTGCCTGGGCATCATCCGGCACTACAACGAGGGTTGGGCGGCCGGGTTTCGTCACGATATCCGTTACTGGGAAATCTGGAACGAACCGGAGAATCGACCGGCGATGTGGAGCGGCAACGATGAGGACTACTTCCGCTTGTATCGCGTTGCCGCGACTGCGATTAAGCGATCGTTTCCAGACCTGAGAGTAGGCGGCCCTTCGGCGGGCGCTAGCGGAACCTTTGTGAACGGCACGTTTGAACCCACGGAATTTGTGCGCCATTTCCTTGATCGGTGTCGCACCAACTCGTTGCCATTGGATTTCTTTTCATGGCACTGCTACACGGCGGACCCAGCCGAGTTGGTGTCGCGCGCCAAGGCAATCCGACGAATTTTAGACGAAAGTGGATTCGCAAAAGCGGGAAACCATCTTAACGAATGGAATTATCTCCCCGGCAATACCTGGATGCCGGGCTGGCGGGAAAGTTCGCCCTTGGCGCGGCAGCGATACTACGAGGCGATGGCGGGCGCGCCGGGTGCGGCGTTCCTTGTGAGCGCCCTGATCGAATTGCAGGACGCGCCACTGGATGTTGGCAATTTGTTTCACGGTGAGGCGGGTGCATTCGGTCTGTTCAACGAGTTCGGTGTGGCGCAAAAGAACTACTTCGCGCTGCGCGCCTTTCGTGAGCTCTTGGAGACACCGGAGCGAGTTGATGCCAAAGGCGGCTTGGCCGGACAACTCGCAATTGCTGCCGGACTGAACCCGCAACACACCCGGGCAGGGGTGATCCTTAGCAACTTCGCCGAGGGACGATCGGATATCCGTATTGACCTGAGCCATCTGCCGTGGAACGGAAACACGATGGCCGAGCTTCGGATCGTGGACACGGCGCTGAATTTTGAAATTGTGCGTACGGATACTATCGGTGGGCGAAGCCCAAGCCTTATACTGAATCTGCCAAAGCCAGCCATTGCCTTTTTTCAGCTCCGACCGGCCAAGGCTAAGGCAGATCGCTAGCGGAAGGCCCTTCCAGCCCACGTCCAAATGACTCGCGGAAGAGAGCTCTTGAACCGAATCATTGCGATGCGACACAGGTTTTTAAGATTCTGAAGTTTCAGTCGCCAATTTGCGGATCGACAAAAGTTCCGACGAAGGAAAGCCAGAGGAGGCCAAAAAATGTCCAAACTCGAGGGAGTCTCCGACTCCGTGCGGGTGAATCGGCGTGGCGTTGCCGACGGCGACGGAATATCGTGGCCCCGTGCGTGACCGGTTGCCCCCAATTTTGACTCGAATTCTCGGTGAATGCCCGGAGTTAAATCGGGCGTATCTGGTGGGCGGCTGTGTGCGGGACGCTTGCCTCGGTGTGCCGGTGAAGGATTTCGATGTCGAGGTGTATGGAATTTCGTATGAACGGCTGATACCGGCGCTATCGAAATGGGGCCGCGCTGACTTCGTGGGCGAATCGTTTGGAGTCGTGAAACTTACCGTGCCCGGAGGTCTGACGTTTGATTTCAGCGTGCCGCGGCGAGACTCGAAAGTTGCCCCGGGGCACCGAGGGTTTGTGGTGGCGTTGGATCCCAGTCTGACGCCCCCGGAGGCTGCGGCGCGGCGGGATTTTACCATCAACTCACTGCTCTACGATCCCCGTGAGGGTCGAATCCTGGACTATTTCGGAGGCCGAGAAGATCTCCAGAACCGGCTGCTGCGGCACACGAGCCCTGCATTTGTGGAAGACCCGCTGCGAGTGCTTCGTGGGATGCAGTTTGCGGGTCGTTTTGATCTGAAACCCGCTCCGGCCACTGTGGAGCTTTGCCGCTCAATGAAGCCCTTGTACGGCGAGCTCGCTGTCGAACGCGTGCGAGAAGAGTGGTTCAAGTGGGCCGCTCAAAGCATTCGTCCGTCCGCCGGATTGGCGTTCCTTGCGGCAACTCATTGGATCGAACATTTCCCGGCGTTGTATGGCATGATGGGAGTGCCGCAGGACCCCGACTGGCATCCAGAAGGGGATGTATGGGTTCACACGCTGCATGTTCTAGACGCCCTGGCCGGTCTGCCAGCCTGGCGGGCCGCGCTTCCTTTCGACCGGATCGTGCTGTCGCTCGCTGCTCTCCTTCACGACGTGGGAAAGGCGGCCACCACAGTGGAGCAGATTCGGGACGGCCGACCCCGAGTGGTATCGCCCGGTCACGAGGGCGCTGCGATTCCGTTGGCGGATGCTTTTCTTTCCGGCATTGGCTCGTATCCGGCCGTGACATCTCGGGTGCTTCCGCTCGTGGCGAATCACATGGCGCATCTGGACGAGCCTACAGCCCGGGCAATCCGGCGGTTGGCCCGCCGACTGGCGCCAGCGACCGTATTGGAGTTGGCGACCGTGATGACGGCCGATGCGGCGGGACGTCCGCCGCGTCCTGTGAAGACGCCGCCATCCGTGCTGGCGATCTTGGAGAAGGCGGACGAGTTAGCGGTTCATTCGCGCGCGCCGCATCCGATTTTGCTGGGGCGGCATCTGATTGCAGCCGGCCTTGTGCCGGGGCCGGCGTTCACGCCGATTCTTGCGGAGGCATTTGAAGCCCAGCTCGATGGACGATTTTCGGAAGAATCGGGTGCCCGCGAATGGTTGCGGGAGCGGTTGAGGGCAGGGAATAGCGGCTAATGTTTGATCGACTGGGTTCGTAGGCATTGAGTTGAACGATGACCGAAAGCCCGTTGCCCGCGAATGGATGTTGGTTATGATTCAACCGTGTCGAACCTACCTTCCACGCCCCTGGCACGCCTCGCGGAATCGACCCTCAAAGCGGACGGACCACTGCCGTCCAAACCCGGGATTCACTTTGTTCGTTTCTGGCTCTGCGTCATCGAAGGATTCTGGAGGAATCGATGCCAGGTACGGGCGTCCGCGCTCGCATATACCACGCTTCTAGCTCTGGTGCCTCTGCTGGCGGTTTCGTTGAGCGTCGCTTCCCTCTTGTTCGATTCAGGGAAAAAAGAGTCGGAGGAAAAGCTCGGCCAATGGCTCGACGAAGCCGTGGCCAACGTGGCACCGGCGATTGGATTGCAGTCCGACAACGGCGGAAAAGCCAAACGAAGCGATGTGGCGACACGGATTTTGGAGTTCACCCGAAATATTCATTTCGGCGCCATCGGGGTCACATCAATGGTCGGCCTCATTTTCGTCGCTATCAGTCTCCTACGCACGATTGAGGCGGCCTTTAACGACATCTGGGGCGTCACGCAGGGCCGCGGGTGGTTTCACAGTGTCGTGCTGTACTGGGCGGTGATCACTTTGGGACCCGTCGTGCTGCTGGTGGGGACCACCTCCAGCTATTTGCAAGTCCTCTCTCCGCAAAGTGATTTCTTGCGGCAGATTCCCGGCATCGGTCTCATCCGCACCTCGCTGCTGCCGTTGATCTTGCTCGCCCTCGGATTTGGAGCGTTCTATATCCTTATGCCCAACACTCGGGTAACATGGAGGGCGGCAATGGTTGGAGGTCTGGTTGCCTCCGTTCTCTGGTGGATAAATAATAAGTTGGGTGCGCTGTACAATACTCAAGTTCTCACGTACTCGGCAATTTATGGCAGCCTTGGAGCGATTCCTCTCTTTCTGGCGGGGCTTTATCTCTCTTGGCTCATCCTGTTGTTTGGATCCCAGACCGCATACATGTTTCAAAACAGGCACGTCGATGTTCAGGATCTCGCAGCGGACCGAGTGGAGGCGCAGACGCGCGAGTATTTCGCCCTGCGGCTGATGACCGAAATCGGCCGGCGGTTTGATCGCCACGAATCGCCCGCACCCGCGAATTCTCTCGGACAGCAACTCGGCATTCCCGTGCGCTTGGTAAATCGACTGCTCGACGGATTTGCTGGTTCGGGTCTTCTCGTGTTGGTGGATCCGGGGGAGCGCTGCTTCGCTCCAGCCCGTCCCCTGGAACGAATCACCGCTCACGATGTCCTGCAATCGGTGCGTGTGGGGCAGGGGAAGGATCTTCACGAATCCGGCGGACTGACGTCCTCGCGAGTGGATGCAGCGTTCGGCGCCATTCTCAAGGCGACCGCGGAGCGGGCGATGACCGTCCGGATATCCGATCTGGTGAAAGCCGTGGGCTGCACTTAATTGGACAAGATTTAATCTTGCCGGGCAGATGTTAGTCTCCTCTTGGTGCGGAAGTTGATGGATGGCGGGCGACTCCTCCCGCCATGAGTAACTCGATCCATTGCACGCCTCAATGCTTCCCGCCGGCTTGCGCGCGGAAGCGAACCGGGTACAATCGTTTGTCGAGATGTTCACCGAAGCACAGCGCATCCTGCGGGCAATGCCGCCGGCACAGAAATTGAGGGCGGCCGAACGACTGTATTATTCTGCCCGGCAACTGAAGGCTGCGGCGCTGCGCGCCCAACACCCGGCGTGGACCGACGAGGCCATCCGACACGCCGTTCGCGAGATTTTCCTGTATGCCCGAAGCTAACCTCTTTCTGTTGTTCACGAACCGGCTGAACACGTTGGGGGTACGCTACATGGTCAGCGGGAGCGTGGCGGTCATCATTTATGGCGAACCACGCCTGACGCATGATGTGGACTTGATCGTGGTACTGGATCGGGAGCAGATCGCCCGACTGCCCGAGGTGTTTCCGTTGGCCGAGTTCTATTGTCCACCGACGGAGGTGGTCGCAGTGGAAGCGGCGCGCGAACAACGTGGTCATTTCAACATCATCCATCACGAGACCGGTTTCAAAGCCGACGTGTATCTGAGCGGACGCGATCCGTTGCATGCGTGGGGACTGGCGCGGGCGCGACGGTTGGAAGTGGAGGGCGAACCATTGGTCGTTGCGCCGCCCGAGTATGTCATCCTGCGCAAGCTCGAGTATTACCGCGAAGGCGGTTCGGAAAAGCACCTGCGGGACATTCGTTCCATGCTCAACATATCCCCGGAGGCGATCCAGCGCGCCGAACTTGAACAACAGATTGCCGGGCGCGGTCTGGAGGAAGCGTGGCGGCAAGTTCAGGCGAGTCGCGAATGACTTCACCGTCATCCGCTCACCACTCCTTCGCTCAAGCTTCACCCCGATTTCTCCAAAAGCCCCTGACTTCGGTAGAGAGCCTCGCACTCGCCTTCGCGACCGCACACAATTCGCATGCCCTTGAGCCGACCGAACTGAGAGGTGATGACGGTGCACTGATGCTCGCCGTTGAGGCCGCCGTAGACCAGCACCACCCAGTCGTTGGTTGTGTGCAGTTCGTGGGCATGGGTGGTGTTCGAGAAGAGCGCGGTGTATTGTCGCATGCCGCGAGTGGTGTGTATTACCGGAAGCCAAGTCTCACCCGTTGGATTGAAACGGCGAGGGGCGATCTTCTTTAGCCGGCCGTCGGCAGCGTCACGACGATACTCGGCGTCGACATCCAGCAACTCAGCCACAGGCGGGTCTACAGAACCGTTCGGCACCCACCCAGATTGCGCCAGTTTTCGAATGCGCCCCAATCGGTGTGCCAGTGAGTCGCTTCGCACCAAACCCGGGGAGTCCTTGCTCGGCATGTATTTCGGACACGGGCCGTGCAAGTTCCCGTAACCCCGCTGCGGCACGATGGTATGCCTGAACGCGAAAACGGTTCGCACCCTGTTCCGCGAGAATGCGGCCAACTTCATCCAACCTTCCGGCGATGTCTTCGTTTAGGGAGATGGGCATGTGAATTTCAGGCGAAGGCGGACCAGCGAACGAAGCGCCCGCGTCACGGTTTGTTCCAGAGATGGAGTTGTGCGTACCGCCGCAAAACGGCGTCTTCTCAGTTCCACCGGTGGATCGTAAAGGTTTGCTAGCATTTGAAAGTCTTCGAACCGGGCATCGGAGACCTCATTGGAATTCAACTCGCGTGCTTTGAGACGCTGCTTTGCCGCAAGGTCACTGGTTTGGGCTTCGACAAACACGACGGCGACATTCGGTGGCGAGAAATGATCGCGCACTGCCGTCCGGTGTTCGCGGCGCGAAAACGTCGCGTCAAGAATCACACTGCGGCCTTCAAGCACTTTAACTTCCGCCGCAGCGAACAGACTCCTGTACGTCTGTCCGGTCACGGCAGCGGAGTAGAGGCGGCGGCGTAAGACGGCGCGGTGCGTTCGTAGAGTGGGACGCCAGCCAACTGTTTGCGCAACCTGTCGGAGGAGTAGATTGGCCAACCGAGTTCAGCAGCGAGAGTGCGGGCGAGAGTGCTCTTGCCGGAGGCGATGCGGCCCATGACGACCAGCACCAGCGGCTGGGATCCGGCAGCGGTATATTGAAGAGCGAGCTTGAAGTAGCGGCGCGCCCGCTCCGCCGCCGCCTGCCGCTCTTTCTCCGGCATGGTGCGGGCGATGCTCTGAAGGCTTTCGACTTTGCCCCGCACATAGGCGCGGTAACATCTGTAAAAGTCCATCAGGTGCGGCATTCCGTCGTCCTGAAGTTCTGCAGCCATTCGTCGGGCAAAGTAACGACCAAGGTCCGACCGATCTTTTTAGTCCAAATCCATCGCCAAGAAGGCGGCATCGCTGGCCACATCCACATAACGGAAGCGATCGTTGAATTCGATGCAATCGTATATATTGAGATCACCCGGCGTGAGATGAATGTGCTCAAGGTGCAAGTCCCCGTGGCAATCGCGGATCCACTTTTCGCGTACGCGCGACTCAAACAAGCTGGCATGGCGTTTGTAGAACTCGTTCGTGTAAAAGCGAATCGTTTCGAACGCGGGGCGAGAAATCGTTTTATTGACGGGACAGTCCTGAGCCCCCTCAACGGCAGATCCCTCACCCACGGAGGCATCACTGGACACTTCTGCCTCGCCAACGAACGCTTCAGTCTGCTGAAAGTTCTCGTCGGTGCTAACACGCAGCTGCTCAATGCGGTTCCACGACTCAATCTCCTCGGTTGGGTGTTGCCCCTGATAGAAATCCTTGAGGGTCGTGGCAATGCGCAATGCCAGCGGGCTCCACGCCATCGCGCTTAAGGAGCTTGTCAAGAAAATAACCGCCGGCCAATCTCCGCATCTTCACCGCATATTCCACAACCACCTCTCCCGAGCCAAACGTGAGACGTCCCTTGATTCTCGATATAGGCACAACATCGAGGTAGATTTTTGGCGCTAGCCGGCGGTTCAATGCGACCTCGCGTTCGCAAAAATGGCGGCGTTTTTCCAGGCTGGAGAAGTCCAGGAAACCGAAATTAACCGCCTTCTTCACTTTGAACACGAAGGGCGGCGCGATGACGACGAACGAGGCGTGCGTCTGCAGCAGCTGCACGTGCTTTGGACAGTGCGGATAGGAGCGCAGATTGAGCAGAAACGCCAGAAGGTTCTCCGAAGACGCAATGGCTGCTGCGGAGCCTGCTTTACGAGCCGGAGGTGCTCGTCTGCGGACAGCAGTTGGTGGGATGGAATTGATCATTGGGGCGTCTCGAGGAAAGTAATTCGGCCGCAGTCGTGTCAAGTCAGTGTCGGGGACGAATTTAATACGGATGCAGAGCAGTAGGCTTAACGTGAATTGTCATTCGCTTGCCTCCTTTTGGGCGGTGTTGCACGCATCGATGGAACAGAAGAATTGTCGGCGGCCGCTAACACGGCTGACATGGAAGAAGTCGCTGCGCGGGAAGAAGTCAATTTCGTGAGCGATGCCGGTGATTGGTGGGAAGCCCTGTGCAGGGCGATGGAGATTCTTCTGAGTACCAAAGAGAGGCCCGACAAATCCGCCTATGGCGAGTTGCCACATCGTGATAGACCACACCAAGCGCAATGATGCTGGCAAACGCCACGTTGATCATGGAGGCGTCAATGGGTGGCTATTCCCTGGATGGCTCCAACGTCGCTGGCAGAACAGACAGCCAAGCCTTCACGGCGTCGCTGCCAGCGAGGCGCAGACCAGTTCCTCGTCGTTGCGGCCATAGACATGGCGGTTCGCGTAAGCCGGCGGGGTCCACGCACATCTCCTCTCTCCAAACGGGAAGGTAGGTTCCAGTAGACGCGCGCGGCTGATCTCCGGATACCCCTAGGACGTGAGTCGTGCGCGGATCAGATCCCCTTTGTCGGTGAAGAGAAACACGGCATCACCATTTGGCGTCAGGTGGATGCTGGCTCCGTTTTTCAGGTCCGTCACCGTATTCGTCTGCCAAACCTGCTGGCCGGTTTCAGCCTCCAGGCAAACCAACTCGCCGGAAGACCTGGCCGAATAGACGAAGTCGCCCAGCAAGAGTGCGGTCGACGTGTTACTCAATATTCTCTTGGAAGCGGCGCGGTTTTCCGGCCAGAGCACCGACGCCGTCGGCCGGTCGGCATTGAGCGTTAGCATCAAGCCGGCGATCAAGAGTCGGTTATTCTGCACGACCGGTGTGGGGATGGAGTCGTTGTTGCTCGTCACCATCGGTTCCCGCCAATAGGTCTCGCCCGTGGCTGGATTCAGGGAGGTTACGGACGCGTCGCTCCAAACAATCAATTGATGCTTCCCTCCTGCCACGATGATCAGAGGTGAACTATTGGACACCGGGTCGTCCAGCGCCTTCCAAATTTCTTTCCCCGTTCGCTTGTCAAGAGCGATGACGGACGCTCCCGGTTTGGCACCGGTAAACACGATGAGGAGATTCCCCTCAATCAAGGGCGATGGCCGACACTGCAACACTCGCACCTCGTATTCCTTGGCAAGGTTCTTCTCCCAGAGCAATCAGCCGGTCTCCGTGTCCAAACAGTGAATGTGGCCGTTGGCACCCAGCGCGTAAACCTTGCTGGCTTCGACAATGGGCGTCGCAGTTGGGCCGGTGGCCTGGCTGGGCACCCAAACCCATTCCGGATAGGTCACGTCGTAAACATAGGTCCAGAGCGGCTTGCCAGTCGTCTCCTCCAAGCAATGGACACGCTCCTTCACCGACGACTTCTGCAACAGCGCATCGGTGACGAAAACCGGGCCTTGGGCCACTACTGGACTGGACCACCCCGGGCCCACCGGTTTGCGCCAGCGAACCTTGAATCCCTCGGCCGTGAAAGCATCGAGAATGCCGGTTTCGTTCCAGACGCCATCGCGGTTCGGTCCGCGAAACTGCGGCCAATCCACCGCCTGTAATGGCGCTGTGCCGGACAGGAGCAAGGCCGACAACGCGGCCGGTAGCATCCAGTGAGAGAAGGTCATCGGCTCCCTCGCCTTCTCTCCGGACGGTCAGAGAGTTGTCTCGGGAAGCTGAGACAAGACCGCGAGGCTATGGCGGGCGGCGATCCCAGAGCAGCTCACAACCTGGCTGCAGGAGGAGAAGGCCTCTCCACCGGGTGACCCGCCACGCGCCCTTCGGAAGTGATCGTCTGGCTGATCGGGAAAACGCGTGTCTATTTCCAAATCCATCACAAACTTGCCGGGGATATTCGTCCAGTATTCACGCAGGATGCCCCCGGTCTGAGGCAGCGCGTTCAAATCAGATAACTCGCCGTACCCATTTTCAATCGCTCAATAATGTGCGGACCATGTTTCGAGCACTGTGGATGCAACGATGAGTAGTCAATACCAAGAACTGACCCCATTACCAGATCGTTCACCCCGAAACCATTCTTGGCTGGCATCGCATCCGGGATTATAAAGGGTCACTCCGTCTCGGGCGATTTTCTCTTTGAGGCGTTCGTTGAAGGTCTGCTCCAGACGCACGAGATCGAGTTCGTAAATGAGCGGGGCGTTTTCCAGCGCGTCGCTCAAGTCGGCCCACTCGGTCGCGCTGGCCGTGGGGGCGGAAATGGCGAGATCCAGGTCGGAAGCCCGGCGGGCAGTGCCCTTGGAGCGTGAGCCGAAGACACGCACTTCCTCCACGGCGGGAAACCGTTGGCAGGCGGCGCACAGCGCGGCTAGGTCTTTGGTCCGCAGGACGAGTGACTTCATGTGCTTACTCCCAAAGGAGGGTTTGAATCCTACTGGCCATCGCGCCCAGGAGTGCGGCGTAGTCTCGGACCACATGCTGGCAGATGCGGGTGGCGACGGCTTCACGCAGGCGCGCAGCGGCCTGTCGGCCTTCGGCCTGACGTTCGATGAATCGTACTTCGGGACGGTGGTGCCCTCGGAAGGAATCGGGACCCTGCTGAAGGTACTCTGACATTGGGTAGTCATTACTGCTGTGTAAGTGGTCAAGAATTATTTTCCGATTCGCCTCGCGCCTGCTTTCCCCGATACTCCGCCTCTCTGACTCCCCTCTCTGTCATGTTGATCGCTGGTGAACCCAGCGGTGACTGGTTGGCCGCCGACCTGGTAGGCACCCTGCGCGATCAACTCGGGAATCGGCCCGTCCGCTTCTACGGCGCCGGCGGCGAGCGCATGATGGCGGCGGGAGTTGAACTCAGCTTGGACCTGACACGCCACTCGGTGATTGGCCTCTCCGAGGTGTTACGGAACTACGCAAAGTTCCGACGATTCTTTCACATGCTGTTGCGCCAAGCCATCCATGAGAAACCCGACGTCGTCATCGGTATCGACTTCGGAGGATTCAATCTTCGGTTTGCACAGGCCATACGGAAGGCCGCATCTAAAATTCCAGAGTGGTCTCCACGAATCATCCAGTACGTGTCACCGCAAGTTTGGGCTTCACGCGCCGGCCGGGCAAAAACCCTCGAAACCACCCATGACTTGCTATTATGCATCCTGCCTTTCGAACCGGCCTGGTATGCTCAGCACGCACCCGGACTTGCCGTCGAGTTTGTTGGACATCCCATCGTTGATCGTCACTCCGCGGAATCTCCGACGTCCAGTCGCACGTCCGCCGAAGGCGAAGCCCCACGCGGGAATGTCGTGCTGCTGTTGCCCGGAAGTCGCGCCGGGGAATTAAAACGGCACCTTCCTGTTCTCCTGCCGGCGGCCCGAAGGCTTCGTGAAGAAGCAGGGGCGACGATTCGAATGGTTATTCCCAATGAACATCTCCGCGCCGTGGCCGAGTTGATATCCGGTGACCTGACCGGCGTCGACGTGCAGGTCGGCGGCTTGGAGAATGCCCTCCGGATCGCCACGGTGGCGATCGCCTCGACCGGGACGGTCACACTCGAGTGCGCTTGGTTCGGTGTCCCCACGGTCGCTCTATACAAGACATCATGGACGACTTATCAGATTGGACGCCGGATTGTACAGGTTCGGTGGCTCGCCATGCCGAATCTTCTCGCGAATGATTCCGTGATACCCGAGTTCATTCAGGACGAAGCCACCGCCGACCATCTCGCGCAAGCCGCCCTCGAACTCCTTCAAGATCCGAACCGCCGCATGCAGATTCAGAAGCAACTTCGAACCGTGGTCGCGTCGCTCGGAAGTCCCGGCGCTGCCGTGCGGGCTTCCGCGGCCATACTCCGCACGGTTCTGGGCCACAATCCCACTCGGATTGAGTCGCGATACGACCGAATTGAATAAGACGCAACACAATGGTTCCTTGACGTGTTACGGTTTTCATCGGCCAATTTTGTCCGCAGGCAACATCCACTCATGAAGTTAAAACTCAAGCCGGTCGCCGGCTCCATCGTCGCGCCTCAGGGATTTCTGGCCGCAGGGGTATTCTGCGACATCAAACGCCTTGGCACGGGTAAGGGGTCGAACAAGGGGAAGAAGCGTGACCTCACGCTGATCGTTTCAAAAACCGAGGCCACGGTCGCCGGGATGTTCACCACCAATCAGATCTGCGCCGCGCCCGTAAAGGTTTGCGTGTCCCGCGTCGCAAAGGGCATTGCTCAGGCTATCGTTGTGAACTCCGGCAACGCGAATGCCTGCACAGGACGCCAGGGAATGCGCGACGCCCTGGCTATGACTGCCACCACCGAAAGCGCTCTCGGCATTGCCTCCGGTCGAGCTCTGGTCGGCTCCACAGGTCGCATCGGTGTCCTGCTACCACTGAAGAACGTTCACGCAGGCATCCGTGCCGCCGCAGAACGGCTCGGTGCCACTCCGGAACACGGTAACCAAGCAGCCGAGGCAATCATGACCAGCGATTCTCGACCGAAACAGATGGCGGTGGAATTTCTGCTCGGCGGAAAAAAGGTCCGGCTCGGCGGAATTTGTAAAGGAGCTGGCATGATCCAACCCGGCATGTCCGACACCGGTGCCCGACCGGCCGCAGTCCCCGCCGGTCTGCACGCGACCATGCTCTGCTTTGTCACCACCGATGCCGCCATCGAGGCCGCCGCACTCCAGGCCGCCCTTCGGGAAGCCGTCGCCCACAGCTTCAATCGGATCACGGTCGATGGGGACATGAGCACGAACGACACCGTCCTCGTGATGGCCAACGGTCAGGCCGGCAATCGACGGCTTAAGAAAACCACCCAATCCGCCACCGCCAGCTTCAAACTCTTTCAAGCGGCACTGCAGCATGTCTGCCTCGAACTCGCACGCATGATTGTGCGCGACGGCGAAGGGGTTCATCGAGTGGTCACCGTCCGCGTCTCCGGCGCACACTCTGCCGCCGATGCCGATGCCGCCGCTCGCTCCGTCGCCAACAGTTCTCTCGTCAAGACAAGCTGGTACGGTGGCGATCCCAACTGGGGTCGCATCATCGACGCCCTCGGCTATAGCCCGGCTCTCATTGTCGAAGATCGTGTCGACATCGGTTATAGCACTCCGGGTTCTCGCCGGATCACCTGGAGTCTCCGCCGCGGACAGCCCACGAAGACGCCGTTTGCGACCCTCTGGAAAGCGGTACAGCCGCAGGAATTCGATCTTCATATTCGACTCAACCTCGGCCGCGGCGAAGCCCTCATGTACGCCGCCGATCTTACCGAGAAATACGTCGACTTTAACAAGGGTACCCTCGCCGATCCGAGTCAGGCCGCGTCGCTTGGCGGATAGCATTCGACAGAAATAAGGAAATCTTTGACGCCAGATCGCTCACTCCAAACGTTCTTCCACTGACACAATGCAAGAGCTGATCGCCAAAGCCGCCACATTGCTCGAGGCTTTGCCCTATATTCAGAAATTCAGCAGCACAACGTTCGTCGTTAAATACGGAGGATCCTTTATGGATTCGCCCGACCCCGCCGTTCGCGAAGGCGTCGCCCAGGATATCGTTTTCCTGGAGGCGGTGGAAATAAACCCGGTGGTGGTTCATGGCGGAGGGAAAGCGATCACCCGCGCCATGGAACACGCCGGCCTCACAGCTCAGTTCATCCAGGGCCAACGGGTCACCGACGGAGCGGCCGTCGCCGTCGTTGATCGGGTTCTATCCCGAGAGATTAATCCCGAGATCGTCCGCACCATTCAACGAATCGGCGGCGCTGCCCAAGGATTTGCGGGAACGGAAATCTTTCACTGCCGAAAGCTCTATCTGAAGGGTCCGCAAGGCGAAGAGTTGGACATCGGTTTCGTGGGTGAGGTCACCGAGGTTAACATCGTTCCGTTGCTGGATTGCATCGGCCGAGGGATCACGCCGATCATCAGCCCCACCGCCCGGGGATCCGATGGCCAGATCTATAATTGCAATGCCGACGTCGCCGCCGCCATGACCGCCATTGCGCTCAAGGCCCGGCGCCTCGTCTTCATGAGTGACGTGCCAGGATTGCTCCGCGATCCGAAAAATCCCCAGTCACTCATCTCTCACCTGCCAATCAACCAGGTCCCCGCTCTCAGGCAATCCGGTGTCATCGACGCCGGGATGATTCCAAAAATGGACAGCGCCGTCGCCGCCATCCGCTCTGGTGTCGAAAAAGTGCAACTCGTGGACGGCCGCGTTCCCCACTCTCTGTTACTCGAGATCTTCACCGATGCCGGATTTGGCACCGAGGTTGTCTCCGCGGAATAGTCTCTTCCGGAGTTATCACGATGAATATCACTCACCCTCCAGGCCGATCGCTCCATCCGTTTGGAAAGTTCACGCATCCACTTCTGGCGGCACTCTGTGTCGCCACCGCCAGTTCCATCCCGTCTTCCGCAGACTCCTTACTCATCAGGAACGTTACCCTTCATCCCGTCAGCGAACCGGTCCTTACCAACGCCTCGCTGCTGGTGCGCGACGGGCGAATCACGGCGCTCGGCACCGTGAACGACACGGCCGACAAAACCGTCGATGCCACCGGATTGCATCTGTTTCCTGGTCTGATCGCCGCCGCCACGGTTCTAGGATTGCAGGAGATTGAAGCGGTGCGCGCCACCCGGGACACCACGGAGGTTGGGGATTATACACCCGATGTCAAAGCGTGGATCGCGGTGAATCCCGATTCTGAATTGATTCCGGTCGCGCGCGCCAATGGCATTACGCACGCACAAGTCATCCCGATGGGTGGCATTGTCAGCGGTTGGTCGGGGGTGATCGCCCTGGATGGCTGGACCACCGAGGATCTCGCCATTCGTCGCGAAGTCGGGCTCCATCTCAACTGGCCAAGCCAGGTGCTCGATACCACTCCCAAGTCCATGGTTCCCGGAAAGGACAAGTGGAAATCGCCCGAAGATCAGGCCAAGGAGCGAGACAAAAAGCTTAAGGAAATTAACGACTTTTTTGACGATGCCGAAGCGTATGCTCGGACCCGGGATGCCGCGAGCGTGTCAACGGCTTTCGGGACGGTACCCGCCTGGGAGGCCATGCTTCCGGCAATCCGCCGCGAGAAACCCTTGTGGATTCATGCCAATGAATTGCGCCAGATCCGCTCGGCGCTCGAGTGGGCGGCGAGACGAAAGTTATCGGCTGTGCTCGTGGGCGGCCGTGATGCGTGGAGATGCGCCGAGTTAATCGCCTCCAACCGGGTGTCTGTGGTCCTGGAACATGTCTATACACTCCCGGCCCGTGACACCGACCCCTACGACGTTCATTTCGCCTCCGCTGCGGTGCTCACGAAGGCGGGAGTCCACGTGATTTTTGGAGAGGGCACGGATCGGTTTGGCGCCTCCAACCTTCGCAACCTTCCTTATTCCGCAGCTCAAGCATTGGCCTACGGACTCTCGCGGGAGGAAGCTTTGAAGGGCATCACTCTGTACCCGGCTCAGGCGATGGGCATTGCAGACCAACTCGGCTCGCTCGAACTCGGCAAAGCCGCCACCTTTTTTCTGGCGACCGGAGATATCCTGGACGTCCGCTCACGTGTCTTGCGGGTGTGGATCAACGGTCGCGAGACTTCCGTGGAAACCCGACACACTCGGCTGTACGATCGATACAAGAATCGCCCGAAACCGTGAAGGGTCGGTGTTTCCCATGAGCCAAATGCGTCTTTGCAACTCGGACCACCTGCAGTGTCAAACATCGATTGCATCTTAGATTGCAACGCTTCGTCTAACCGTGTAGTCTGCCTGCGGATTTCACAAAACCTGCAACCCCCCTAAATCACTATGGCTAAAGGCAACAACAGTCAGAAAAAAGAAGTCAAGAAACCGAAGAAAGAGAAACCCAAGGCTGGACCGGCTCGAAAAGGTGCCTGATCAGAGGTCAGTCCGCTGACTCCGGCCGCAGTCTGGAAGGTAAACCAGGACTGCTGTCCGGAGTCCGCTGGGCAATTCGGCGATCGGCGATTTCATCGAAACCGGGGCCAGCCCGTCGATTGCCTGTCAGGAATCATCAAGGGCTTTGGGGAGTTCTGCCCTCGGATGGAGTTGCGCCGTGTTGATGGCCGTGGTCGGACTCTTCCAATTCTCGGATCATTATCGAGATCAACAATCCGGCCACGAGTGCCAGCGACAATTTGAAGCGGTCGTGTGAATGAAACTGCAGTTCAGGCAGGAGATCGCTGCAAGCAATGCAAAGAAACGTCCCAGCGCAAAAGGCCAGTGTACACCCCAGAAAGGAGGCGTTGGAGTCCGAAAACTGGCCTGCGCCCATGTAGAACAATACGGCCCCCAGCGGTGTTGCGAGCGAAAACAGAACGTTCAAGAGATGTCGGGAACCCCGTGAACTCCCATTCACCGTCATCAATGTGGACACAGCCATCGCATCGAACGGCTTGTGCAAAATCACGGCGGTCGCCACGCCAAAACCCGCGAGCCCAGCATGGCCTTGAGTTCCCGCTTCGACAGCGGCTGCCATCGCCAAGCCATCCAGCAGCGAGTGAAGCGAGAGGCCCAGTGCCGTGCCGACCCAGGAGAGTTGTTTCGCAGATTTGTCCGCCAACGTGTGGGCGTGGGGCGAAGCCCCGTGGGCAGGGTGATTCGTTGCGCTGTGATCGTGGGAACAGCAGTCTTCCGGATCGCCCTCCGGAATATCATGGTGATGAAAATGGAAGAATCGCTGCAGGAAAAACATTGCTAGAAAGCCGCCCAGCACCCAGGGAACGGTCCGGTCGAGCGAGTGAAGCTGTTCCTCGGCGTCGGGTAGAAAATGCAGGAGAGCGATGCCGAGCATCAACCCCGCTACCAGACTAATGGCAATCTGCAGACGGGTGTGCGTGAGGCGGATCAACAGCGGCAACCACCCGCCCGCGAGAGACGCCAGCAGGACGAATAGGCAATAAATTGACAGAAGCCAGCCTGAAGACGTCATGGCAGGAGGTCAGAACTACCGTTCACGTGGATATGGCACTCGGGAGGCAGAGGTCGTTCATGGGGACCGCACATCGCAGGGGCGGTCACTCTGATTTGTCAGAGGGGGGAGGGCGTCGAAGGCCGACGTCGTGGGCGATTTCATCAAACTCCTCCGAACTGACTTCATGCAATTGTTTGCCACGGTGCGTCAATTTTTCGTTAATCTTAATGGCCTTCTCTGTCATCTCGTCGTGCGTCTCTTGCGTGCCGCCGATCAGCGCGAAATTCGGCCCCGTTGTCACCCGCTTGTGACCATCCGTGTCGAATCCAACCCCCAATAGAATTGCCTTGGAGGGTTTGATCGATGGTTTTTTCGGTTTTTTCGCCATGGGTCAAACGTACGGACCGGATGCCAGAGGGCAAACGGGAAAAACGCACATGGAACATATCCTGACCGAAGCCAAAAGCGGCCAAGTCGTTCCGCTGGGCATCGAATGAGTGAGAGGATGCCACATCTGGAAATCTCCCGGGCTGGGCGTTTGCGATCTGTGGCAATAAAAAACCCCTCGAGGGATACCCGAAGGGGTGACAGGAGGCCGGCTTCTTTCCGGTGGCCAATTTTCTAGAACTTCTTGGCCATCTGGAACGTCTTGACTCTCGACTTGGCCTGCTCGGATTTGCCAGCACACGCCGTTGTGGCCTTGCTGGAGCACTGCTTAGTGGCAACGGCCTTGGAGTCACAGGAGGCTTTGGTGTCGCCGGCGAAGCCTGCGACAGTAGCAAATGCGGCGACGGTCAGGGAAACAATAATCTTTTTCATAGGTCTTGTGAATTCGGTCAGTAGTAGGACATCGGATTCGTCGATCTTGCTCAAGAAAAAAATGAAAAAGTGTTGGGGATGGGATAAATGACCTGGATCTTCGCGTTGGCAAGCGAGCAGAATACGCGCAAAGAAGGGGCAATTGTTGGAAAGATTCTCGACTTGAGGCAAGAGGGTCGCTCTGTTGTCAGTCTTCTGGAGGTCCAATTGGCATTGGGTTCCAGTTTTTCCGTGGATTCGCCTGTTAAAAATCTAGAATTGGACCGATCCCAGTCGACGTCGGCATCTCTGAACCGAGGCGACCGCGTCGAATTGCTAATCACAGATCTTGCTTTCGGTGGGGAAGGGGTTGGGCGGGTGGGGGACCTCGTTGTCTTCGTCCCGGAGGTCATCCCCGGAGAGCGGGTCGAGGTCAAGATCACGGACCGGAAGAAGACCTTTGCCCGGGGTATCCTGGCCGGGGTTCTTGAACGATCGCCCCATCGGACGACCCCTCAATGTCGCTATTTTGGCGAATGCGGCGGATGTCAGTACCAGCATCTCGAGTACGGGCAACAGGTTCTTTGGAAGCGAAAGCAGGTAGCCGATCTATTCCAGCGGGTCGGCGGGTTCGATCCGGGGCTCATCGAACCGGTCATTCCCTGTCCTCAACCCTACCATTATCGAAATCGGATTCTGGTTCGGAGCCAATGGAACAAACCAGGCCAAACTTTGGATCTGGGATTTGTACGGGCCGACTCCCGCCTCGTGGCGGACATTGAAGAATGCGCGATCGCTGAGCCTCCATTGAACGATGCCATTCGTGAATGGCGCGCCCATCCCCCTCCCAAAGGGGGACTCAAAACGCTTCTCCGTATTCCTCCGGAGAATTGGGATGTGCCGGAGCATTCCTTTTTCCAGAATAATTTCTTCCTCCTGCCCGAGCTCGTTCGCGTTGTCCGGAATCGTCTTCAGGATTCAGGAGTGAAGTCACTCATCGATGCCTACTGCGGGGTTGGCTTTTTTGGAATCGAGACAGCAGACCTGATGGAGTCTTTTGTGGGCGTGGAGTTGGACGCACCGGCGATCCAAGCGGCTCGTCGAAACGCCGCCCGCAGGGGAATCCTCAATGGCACGTTTTTTGCCGGCGATGCCGATCAAGTGCTACCCCGACTGCTCGATGCGCAGGCGGCCAACCAGACTGCGGTGCTCATTGATCCCCCTCGGGCGGGTTGTCGCCCCCCGACGCTCGCGGTGCTTCGAACTGTTCAGCCTCGGCAGATTCTTTACGTCTCGTGCCATCCGGCGACACTCGCGCGGGATCTCAAGATCCTATGCGAGGGTGGGCGTTATGAGCTTCGGAGCGTCACTCCCTTCGATATGTTTCCCCAGACGCAGCACGTGGAATGCGTCGCGGACGTCCGCCGCCCCGAGTGACGACCGATGCGGGGTTTCTGTGGAGGCTATTGATCAGCGTGAAAGCGGAATGTGTTGATTGAGAATAACCTTCAGACGGGCAAAGACGTTCGGTCCGATCGAACGCGCCCGCCAGGTTTCAAGCACTGCCCCAGAAGCCGCGGTTCGATTCAGCGGCGACGCAAGGATCCACGTTCGAAGGTCGGCGGAGGTTTCGATAACGACAGCGCCATCCGCCGCATCCAGGTCATGCGGAAGTGTTATATCGATGCAACCCTCTTTGCTGACGGACGGGATCAGCGGCCCTGGACCGGTGAATTTGATCAAATCACTCGTCCCGAAAATGTATTCGATGATGGCGGGCACTCCGTCACCATCGCTGTCATCCGTGGCAACACCGTGAAATGGCCTCCCTTCCTCCGTCCCCGGACTGCCGCCCACGGCACTGCTGGCTTTCCATGCGAATGGGGAACCCGGATCAGGATTGGTTTGCGGCGCAATCAAAACAAGGCTGGTGCCGGCTCCGTCGGGCGTTAAAGGCCAGGGAGTGATGTCGCCGTACGTAAAATCCTTGATGGGTATAACTCCAGAGGCCGGCATCAGGGTGATGCGCTCACCGCCATTGTTCAGGGTGGTGCTGTTTAGAAACTGTGCTTCGCGCACAACCAAGCGCTGACCTGGAGGAAGGACAGTGCCCGCGGGAAGGATGTAATCGACACCGCGCTTAAAGTAGGTGCCGCTCGCGTCGACAGGAGCGTCGCTAATGTTCATCAGTTCGATGAACTCGCTGTCCGGTGGCGCCGGGTGATAGTGGATCTTGGAAATGACGATATTCGATGCATCGGCGATGACAGTATTCAGCGAGTAAAAGCGGGCCTCGTTGAGCGGCGACCATTCTCCGTCCGCCGATCGCCGCGCGCGCAATCGAACGAGTGTTGCACCGTTGATGGCATATTCTCCGGGCAAAGGTTCAGTCAGGGCGATCGCATTGGGATGAATGGCACCGCCGGTCAGCCGTGGGTCGGACCCGTCCAGGGTTGCATAGACAACCGTGCCCGGCGGTATCGAGATGGGGGGTTGGCTCCCCGGCGGCACCGCTCCACCTTCTTGGGAGAATTCGGGCGCATCGAGGGGATACCATCCACGCGCCCTGATCTGCCTGAGCATTGTGGCACACCGCGTCGGGATGAATCTGTCGCGGATCCGCGCGACCTCTGTCTCCCACTCCTGGTCACGGTCCCAGGGTAGGGAAGTCGCGCTGTCGGGCTGCCAGCGGGCCGTTTCAGCGACAATGCCGGCGCGGATTTGCGACGCGCGTTGGTTGAAGATGGACTGGGCGCGAGCGGTGTCGAGAGCGCCACCGTGATAGCAAGCCTTGTAGAATCGGTCGCGGAATAGGATCCGGAATTCAGGGAAATCCATCAAAGTCCGGCCGGCGCCGGGAAGGGCGACAACCAAACCGTCCGGCGCAAGCGTCTTCTTTGGCTGGAAATACAGGCCGGCAGGAGATGTGACATCGGCGGACGGATCGTTCCAAATAACGTCGTTATCATACGAAAAAAAGATCCAGCCGGTGCCGTCCGGTCGATTCGGTCCGGCGGCCATCCAATTCTGGTTGGGATTCCAATCCCAGACGTTGCCCGCCCAGAAATTGAGAATCATATAGTCTGCAAGTTGAGTTAGATTGATCCACCGGGCCGCCTCCGTGAAGCTTGTTGCCGCGGCGGCTTTCAACTTTTTCCACGTGGTCTGCCAGTTGGGACTTCCGTTCTCGCCCGGAGTCGCGGCGTTGGTCCAGTCGAAGCTGTCAGAACCCCCGGGGAGGTAGCTGGCGAGAAAATGTTCGTCGGGATATTCACGCAGCTGATATAAACCGTGGTAGGCTCCATTGACGAATACGTGGGTGAATCGGCCATGCGGCGCGATGTGGTCCATCGCGAGGTGCAGATCGTCCATGACGGAAGCACGAAGGTACAACGCATCGCCCTTGATTCCTGGCATGGGAGGATTGCCGGGAGCTGCCATCCAGAAAAAGGAGTCATGCGAGCCACTTCGAAGGCTGAGCCGGTCAAAACTCTCGGTCGGCGGACGGAGTGGACCGGACGAATGGTCCTTGAAGAGATTATAATGGAGTTTAGAGCGGCCATATTCACTGCGGAAATAGAGGCGTAGATTGTTTTTGGGTGAGCTGAGACTGTGAGCTCCCACCGCCTGGATGCCGCAGTCAATCTGGAAGCCCGGCTCGGTCATGGCGGGACTGATCAGTTCGATCGAGGTTTCCGTTTCGTCGGGCGTCGGCACACCGGATGGATCATTAATGGAAATCGCCGGCAGTGAGAGCAGGGCATCACTCATCAACAGGCGGTAGACAGGATGGCGCTTGATCGCCGACGTCTTGGCCGAGGAATTCGAGTTGGTCTGGCCGACGATTCCATCACTCGATGGACTCGTGACGCCATTGACAAACAGATACGTGTGGGTGGCAACGTGATTGCCAGCCGCCTCCCGGTGGGAGGCGACCGCCCGGATCCGCCTGGTGCCGCGGGTCGCGCCACCGGTATCGGGCGAAATCACAAGAGGAGCCATATACGTCAGACCATAATCAGAGGTTGGCTTTGTGCCGTCCGTTGTATAGTGAATGGTCGAGCCAGGAATGGTGGCGGTCAGTTCGAGGATCTGCGATGACACGAAATAGCCGCGCGGCAGGCCGAAGCGGACTTCATTCAATCCGAAGGCGAAGGCGGGTCCATTGGACACGCCAGGAGTGGGCAGCATAAAGCCGCGTCCGCCGCCCGATTGCGACCGGCCGAACGCGAGATTGACGAAGCGCGCCCCCGGAGGGCACAAGTCCACCACCGATTCATCCGATCGAACGAGAGCGAGGTAAGTGCCACCGGATCCGCCGATTCGAAAATTCGTGTGCAAGTTTCCACGGATCGGCTTTCGGTCTTTTCCCGAAGCGAAAACTACCAGGTATCCATCGGGCGGCATCACGCGCGCTGGAAAGATCCACTTGTCGAGATGATTCGGGTCGTCGGTGAGTCGCCAACCGGATAGATTGACGGCTGTGTTCAACGGATTGTGCAGTTCGATCCAATCGGCTGCCGTGCCCTCCTCATCCTTCAAGCCGCCGTCATTGATTGCAAGAAACTCATTGATCTGCACGTCCCGATCAAGCACGGCCAACGAAAAGACGTTTTCAATCGACAATCCCGCGCGATCCGTGGATCGAACGCGAATGGTGAGTGCCGCACGGCCAGCCGGAACGAGCTGTCCCGTGCTTAGGGCATCGCCGGAGATCTCGAAAAGCGCGTTATCCGCGTCGCCTATGCCAGCGACTAGCGTGTAAACGAAGGCGTCCGCGAAGTTGGCGTCCACGGTTGCAAAGCGTCCGAGAGCCATCCCCTTGCTCGCATCGCGCATGACTTGATCGGCGGTCGTCACGAGTGCTGACGGAGCGTGGGGTTCGGTCACGGTGAGTGTGAATTCCTTTTCGATCCACCGCTCCGTCGGATCCGTGGAACGAATGCGCACACTATAACTTGTGCCAATCGGGCCAAGTGGTGCGGCCGTCCGAAGTGTCGATCCGTCCATGACGAAGCCGTCCGAGGGGTTGGACAGAAGTGTATACGTGTGAATATCACCTGGGTTCGGGTCAGCGGTCCTCAACGTTGACGCTACGGAGCCCGGCAGCATTGTTGGAAAAAGGTCAAGCGGCCGGATCAAAATATCCGTTGGCGCCGACGGGCCGGCAGCTTTGGCGACGCCTGAAATGCGGAACGCGTACGTTCGTTTCAGGGTTGTAAACGTCGTTCCACCTTGCGCGGGCTGCGGCGCCGCATTTTCGATCAGGCGTCCTGCGTTGGCCGATTGAGGTCCCCCCGTCAGCCAGATTGGGTTGCCTCCGTCGGTGTAGGGCACCACGCTCCCGCCGCCGCCTGTACCGTCGGGATTCGCGACGGAAAAGCCCGGCGCAATTGTTTCACCGGGACGCAGTGAAAACAGAACCGGTGCGTCACCAAATGGGAACGATTTGGCGCCGATCGACGAATAATCGGCGCCAGCCACCCTCGTTTTTCCGAGGGCGACAACGATGAATTGATTGGGGCCGACGACCCTGGCAACGAACGGCGTGAACCGCCCACGTGCCGATCCAATCAAGATATCACATTGCATCAGCGTGATGTCCTCAGGGGAGCCGCTTGTATTTGTATAAGTCTTTCTTTCATCCACAACCATGATGGCGGACCAACTGTCAAGGATTCCGCCGGTTGCCGGAGTATTGCCGAGCGTCAGGACATCCGCGTGCGCGAACGAGCATGACAGAGCCGTACCCAGCATCCATAGCACGGCGAGTTGAGGCAGGTGCGACATCATGACAGGGGGTCGCCCTGTGGTGTCATTGGAATAATATTCGAGGAGTTGCGCTGATGATTCAGGGGTGGGTTATGTGCCGTGCGGTCGAGTCTCACTGAATGTAATTGGGTTCCCGGTCGATGGCGGAAAAGACTTAGATCAAAACGGCTTCGGCCCGACATAAGCAAGTCCGCCACAACCTCTCCAATGACTGCGGAAAACTTGAACCCGTGTCCCGAGCACGGGCTGACGATCAGGACTTGCGGGTACGCTGGATGGCGGTCGATCCAGAAGTGCTCGTCCGGAGTCATCGTGTATTTGCAGACCACGGCTTCGCGCAAGGAGTCGGCCGCTGCGGGCAGAAAGCGGCGTAGGATGCCCTGCATGCCTTCGATCTCTTCCGGGCTGACTTCCCGGTCCTCGGCATTCGGATCGGCCGGTTCGCCGCGGTGATGGCAGGCGACTTTGACGCCGTTGCCTAGGTCGGGGAAACCGTAGAAGAACCGGTCACCGTCGTATTGCCAAAGATGAACTGGGCAGCGGTCAGGATGAAAAACGTCCGGTGTGCGCGCTGCGCCGAACCAAAACTGCACCTGACGTTCGACAGTGAACGGCAGGTTGAGGTCTGGAAGCAGCGAGTTGATCCAGCTTCCGGCCGTAAGCACGAGCTGGCGTGCGCGATACTTGCCGAGGGCAGTGACGACGCAGACACCGTCGCCGTCGGGCGACCAGTGAAGCACCTGTTCGTCGAAGCGTAGCGTGGCGCCGTGTCCTGCGGCGAGGCGGAGATTAGCGGCAACGCAGCGTTCGGGGAAAAGAATGCCCGCGCGCGGTTCGAACACGGCGAGCATGTCGTTGTCTGGGCGCAATCCTGGGTACCGGCGCCGGACATCCCCGGCCGTGAGCACTTCGTGAGGGAGATGGTGTGCCTCCACGCTTCGACGGGCGCCGCTGACCACCACGCCGTCGGGTGGGCCGATCATCAGGCCGCCGGTCCGGCGTAACAATTCCTCTCCCACGGCGTGCGCCAGAGTGTCCCAGAGTTCGTAGGCGCGCTGGATGAGCGGCACATAATCCGGGTGTTCGAAGTAGGCTTCGCGGATGATGCGCGTCTGTCCGTGGGACGAGCCGAGCGTGTGCGGTGGCGTGAAGCGGTCCAGGCCGAGCACCTTCGCGCCGCGTTGCGCGAGGTGGTGCGCGGCGGCACTTCCCATCGCGCCGAGACCGACGATCAAGAAGTCATTGAACATGGTTGATGGAAGTCTCTGACTCCGCGAGCGCAGCGCAAGGTAGTACTCGATTCGAAGGGCTGCAGAGCGGCCGCAAACTGTCAAGCCGGAGACCTGACCCACAGAACTAGCTCGCGATGTGATCCGTGTCCATCGGTGTTCATTCGTGGTTCCAGATCAATGAAAATCATGTGAATGGCGGCCTTCCAGGGCCGTCCCGGAGAGACGTTCGATTTTCTGCGCCTGGATATGTATCGTGCCGTGTCGGCTCTGGGCTGTTCCTTCGATTACCAAGAATGGCTCCAGGGTGATCGTCAGTCGTTCCTGCTCGAACAACTCCGCCGAAACGATGGCGTTACTAATTCCGGTTTCATCTTCAAGACTGACGAACACCACTCCCTTGGCGGTGCCCGGCCGCTGTCGGCAAATTACCTGACCGCCGATCCGGATGCGGGTGCCATGAACCACCTGCTTGAGATCGGCTGCGGTCCATAAGTCAGGCAGGCCGGAGCGCAAAAGGGCCATCGGGTGCGGACCTGTCGTGAGCTGGAGTCCGAAATAATCGGCTTCCAGGCGCTCGAAGGCGTCCATCGGTCGAAGGGGAGAGGTTCGTTCGATTGGAGTTCCAGCGGTTGATGGGTGGAACAGATCGCCGGTGCGAACCGGTCGTGCGACATCCCAGAGGGCGGCTCGGCGATGGGCGGCGAGAACGTTCAAGGCTCCGATACCGGCGAGGGTTTGGAGTTCATCGGCACTGAGATGGGTGCGAGTTTTAAAATCATCAAGGGATGTGAAGGGGCGCTGATGGCGCGCGGTGAGGATGGACCCGATTGAATAATGTCGGAGGCCGCGCACCTGTCGGAGGCCCAAGCGCAGTGTGACGTCGGATTCCACGGTGCAGTCGGCTGATGATTCCTGAACACACACGGGCCGGAGGGTCAGTCCCCGACGACGGGCATCCTTCACCAGAGTGGCGGGTGAGTAGAAGCCCATGGGTTGGTTGTTGAGCAGGCCGGCATAGAACTCGGCGGCCCGGTGCACCTTCAGCCAGGCGCTCGCGTAGGCGAGTAGAGCGAAACTGATGGCGTGGGATTCCGGAAAACCATAGAGGGCGAAAGCACCGACCGCCTTGACGATGCGGTCCGCCACTTCGGAATCGACGCCCTTCCGGACCATCGCTTCGTGAAGTTTGCCTCCGATCTGACGCATTTTTTCTTCAGAGCGATGGAAGCTCAGCGCCCGTCGCAATTCCTCCGCTTCGGTGCCCGTGAAATCGGCCATGACCATGGCAATCTGCAACATCTGCTCCTGGAAAAGCGGCACACCGAGCGTCCGTTCCAGCACGGGCTTTACCCGTTCGTCGTAGTAGGTGATCGGTTCCTCGCCGCCACGCCGGCGGAGAAAAGGATGCGCGAGATCACCCTGGATTGGGCCCGGGCGTATCAATGCCACTTCGATTACTAAATCGTAGAAATTCTTAGGCTTCATCCGCGGCAACGTGGCCATTTGAGCGCGGCTCTCGACCTGGAACACACCCACGGTGTCGGCTGCCTGCAACAAGGCATAGGTGGCCGGATCGTTTTCCGGAAGTTGGGCGAGATCGACAGGACGTCCTCGCTCGGAAGTCAATTGGAGTGTGTCCTGCAAGACCGCCATCATTCCCAATCCGAGCAGATCCACCTTGATGATCCCGAGGTCTTCGCAGTCGTCCTTATCCCATTGTCCCACGACCCGCCCGGGCATGGCGGCATTTTCGAGAGGCATGATTCCGTCGAGTTGTCCCTGGCAGATGATCATGCCTCCGGTGTGCTGGCCGAGATGGCGTGGCAGGTGGCGCATCTGTTCGTAAACGCGAATGAACGCGTTCGTCCGCGGGTGTGTCGCAGGCAAACCGGCCCGCTCCATTTGGGCCGCCAATTCCAGCGTGTGTGGGAAATCACCGTGACCGAAAAGATTGGCGAATCGGTCCAGCACATCGGCAGGAAAATTCAGGCATTTCCCGATCTCCCGCGCGGCACTTCGGCCACGATACGTGATCACCGTGGCCGTCATCGCGGCACCGCGAGGGCCGTAGCGACGGAACACCTCCTGGATCACTTGTTCCCGTCGATCGCCACTGGGCAAGTCGATGTCGATGTCGGGCCAGCCCTTGCGCCCTTCACTGAGGAACCGTTCGAAGAGGACATTGAACCGGACGGGATCGACGGCGGTGATGCCGAGGCAGAAGCAGACCGCGCTGTTGGCGGCGCTGCCGCGCCCCTGGGCGAGGATGTTCTGTTTACGGCAGAACCGGACCAGGTCGGCGACGATGAGAAAATAGCCGGAGAAACCCAGTTTATGGATTAAAGCGAGTTCCTTGCGGAGCAGTGCTCGGACTTTGTCGGGGATACTGTCGGGATAGCGATTGCGGGCTCCAGCCCATGCCTGGGCTTCGAGCACCTGTTCCATGGTTTCGCCTGGACCGACGGGGTACCATGGAAACTCGTAACCCAGGTCCTTGAGAGAGAACTGCAGCCGGTCGGCCAGGCGGCGTGTGTTGAGGATGGATTCTGGGAGATCGATGAACAGCGCCCGCATTTGTGCTGCGGTTTTGACGTGACACTCGGCATTGAGCGCGAGCCGGCGGCCGGCGGCATCGAGGTGGGTGTGGTGACGGAGACAGGTAAACACATCGAGAACAGGTCGGCCAACCGGCGTGGCGTGGAGCACGCCGTTCGTAGCGAGCAGAGGGAGATTTCGATCGCGTGCCAAGTCCACCAGAGATCGAACGATGCGGTCGTCATCGCGGGTGAGGTGCCGCTGCAATTCGACGAAGACATTGCTCGCGCCAAAGGTGTGGATCAACTGATCGACGCAGGCTGTCGGAGAACTCTGCTCGGTTGAGGATCGTCGGGTCCGAGGTTGTAGCAGAGCGCGAATCAACGGGCCTGAGCGATCGCCGGTAAGGGCCACGAGCCCGGAGGCAAATTCTGGAAGCTCGTCCCAGCGGACTCGACCTTCTCCCTTCGGGGCGCGGAGATGGGCTTGGGTGAGGAGGCGACACACGTTGCGATATCCCGTTTGAGATTCGACTAAGACGGGCAGGACCGAAGCGTCTTCGAGCACCAATTCCGCTCCGATGATGGGGCGCACCCCGGCGGATCGGGCGGCGGAGAAGAAGCGGGGCGCGCCGTAAACCCCCATGCGGTCGCAGAGTGCAAACGCGGGCAGAGCGGCGGCGGCGGCCGATTCGGCCAGTTGCTCGGGAAGAGAGGCTCCGCGAAGGAAGCTGAATCCGCTCCGGGCATGGAGTTCAATATAATCGGAGGGGGACATTGGCAAACTGGATTGCTGAATCAATCAGTCAATCACGGCTTCGATAAACCAGCCTTCCGGATGGCGGCTAAGGCGCAGACCCTGGTGATCGCGGGCGAGGACATCCCATTCTTCCCGTTCCCAGGCACCCGGTTCCCACCAGCGGCCGGAGATTTTCCAGGGGCCGTGGACCTGCTGAAGCCGGCCTCCTCCCAAACGGCTTCGCACGCTCAACGGGACGGGCGCCGGGGCTTCGGGAGACTCCGTTCCGGTTTCGACCTGGGCCGGTTGAGCGGGCCTGAGTCGGCGCAGCGGCACGGCGGCGAGCAAATCGTCCGACCACTGCAACGGGGGCGCAGGAGCGTTTTCAAAATTGGGAGGCACGAGTTGAAAGGCATCGGGATAATGGCTTTCTTCGAGGATGGGTGTGCCGACGCGGTCTGCGCCGACGAGTGCGGCGAGGCAGGCGAGCGTTTCAGCGAAACGATTGGGATCTCGAACCGCGGCTTCGAACAGAGTGAACTGTCGCTGACGGGGCAGGGTGGGGCGTACTTCGAGTCGGACAGCGGTAATGGGAGCGTCCGTGCGGATTCCCTCCAGAAACGTGTGCAGCATCCGGAAGAGGATATCGGGATCGCGAGTGGGAGCGGGAACCCGGAGGAGTTGTTCGAACGGAGCGCCGGATTCCAGCGCTATTCGGAAATACAACTGTTCGGCGACGAGACCAGCCGGTTCGAGGCGACGGTGGAGTTGATCGAGGAAGCGTCGAAGGACAAACAGCAAAGGTTCGACGGATTCGACGGGCTCTTCGAACTCACGGGTTTCGATGAATTCCTCGGGGGGAGCCACCGGTTTCAAAGGTCGGGTTGCGGTGGTCGAGGAGGCGGCGATCATGGCGAGAGCTTCCAACCCGAGGCGATCGGCGAGAGCTTCCTGGCCGAGGGCGAGCAATTCTCCCACCGAACGGATCCCCCATTTTTCGAGGATTCCAATCAAATCGGACGAGGGATTCAGGGCAATGATTGGCAGACGATCCACAAAGCGCCGCGGCTCCGTGATTACTTGAATCGCGGCGGAATCTGGCGTTTCGAGCATTCCCCAGCAGGCGGCGAGTCGGGCAATGTTTGGCGTGCCACCGAGACCGATCCGTGGTTGTAATTGGAGATATTGCACGGCGCGTTCCAGGCGGCTGGCCCAGTTGGAAAGTGTCTCTGCGGAGGCTCCACGCAGCTCGGCAAGATTCCGCAGATCCAGCGTGAACAAGCCCAGGGATGTCGCCTCTAAATGCGGCGAAAAGCCGCAAAGACATTGCACCAGGGCCGTGGTTGCAACGGTTTCCTGCGCAGGCGAACGTCGTCGGAGGATCAAGTCCCGGCTTCGAGCAATCGCCTGCGTTGCGGTGAGTCCGTTGCCGACGCCGGCATCACGAGCGGGCCGTGTGGCTTCCATGACCACCGGGGTGTTGCGGGTCGGGTCGAGGAGGGCCACCGCGCGATTCCACAACTCCGGTTCATGTCGCAACACAGCCTGAAGCGCGTAGGCGGGAAGTTGGATCACGGCATACATGGCATGCAAAATCGAAGGTTTAAGCGGTCGCGGCCAACCGGCGAACGTCTTCTACGCCGGGTGCGGCGCGCAGGAGCTCAAAGTGCAGTCCGTTTCTCAACTGCTCGGGTGTGTTCCGTAACGCCTCCAAGCCGAGGCGGGCATCGATCTGGATCCGGTGATTGACTCCGCTCCCGAGCGGGTAAGGACTGACCAGCAGGAGAGTGCTCCGATGCTGTTCCCGCAGACGAGCGAGGCGAAACCAGACGGTGCCCTGGATCCGGCGCAGTTCCGTGACGGGATTGAGCTTCAAATCCAGGACCACCAGAGGGAAATTGGGATCGCGCAACAGCAGATCGACCGCTTTCAGGGCTTCGTCAGCCTGACGGCAACGAACCCAAAGCAGGCGGGAAAGAATCACCGGCGCCACCGCTGTGCAATCGAAGCTGTCCGCACCATCGACCAATGCCAGATATCGCCCTTGGGCGGCGGTTTCGCGCAGGAGCGAATGGATGACCTGCGCACTCCCGGACCCGTGGCCTGCCCCGACCAATTCCGTGAACTCGCCCCGGGGCAGTCCGCCGCCAAGGAGTTCATCGAGGGCAGGCACACCGGTGGGTTGAACGGCGGGCAGGGGTGCCACGGGCCGTGCCTGGGCACGGGGAAACCGCTCCGCGAGAATACGTCGCAATTCGATGATCTGAGCCGGAGCAGACATGGCGTTGGTCGTAATTCGAGACAGGAAGGCACCGTAATCTGCTTTCATCGTCTGGAAACACGAAACTGACGTAATCTGCAGGCCGGGGTCAGACAATGGCCGTCCTATCCTCCTTGGCCATTGATGCGCCGGTAGGTTTCAGCACATGCTCCCGGCTCATTTATGTCGAGTCGCCGCCAGTATCCGTTCCACCTGATCGAACCCAAATGGCAAAAGGCCTGGGATGCAGAACAAACGTTCCGCGCCTGGAACCCTGGGGAGACCCTTCCCGCCGCGCATCCATTCTCGGTGAGGCATCGCCTCGGCGGCCAGGTGGCTTCCGCTCAGAATCTCCCGCGGAAGTACTACATTCTCGACATGTTCCCGTATCCGTCCGGCGCTGGCCTGCACGTCGGCCATCCGGAAGGCTACACCGCCACCGACATCCTCGCCCGATATCGTCGGGCCTCCGGGTTCAACGTCCTGCACCCCATGGGTTGGGATGCCTTCGGATTGCCCGCTGAGCAATACGCGATCAAGACCGGTCAGCACCCGCGAAAAACTACCGAAACCAACATCGCCAATTTCACCCGGCAGATCCGTTCGCTCGGCTTCAGCTATGACTGGTCCCGGGAAGTGGACACGACTGATCCGGGCTATTTTCGATGGACTCAATGGATTTTTCTCCAACTTTATAACGCTTGGTTCAATCCGGACACCGGTCGCGCGGAACCTATCATCACGTTGCGCTATCCGCCGGGAGTTTCGACGGTCGAAGAGCAGCGGACGTATCGCGATGCCCGTCGGTTGGCGTTTGTGGGTGAGGCGCCGGTGAATTGGTGTCTCGAACTCGGCACCGTGCTCGCCAACGAGGAGGTCGTGGATGGAAAGAGCGAGGTCGGTGGGTTCCCTGTCATCCGCAAACCAATGCGTCAATGGATGCTGCGGATCACGGCCTACGCGGAACGCCTCTTGACGGATCTCGATACGATTGAGTGGAGTGATTCGCTGAAGGAGATGCAGCGAAATTGGATCGGCCGCAGCGAAGGAGCGGAGGTTCGATTCGCGGTGGCGGATTCTACGGGAACGGCTGACATTTCCGTGTTCACAACCCGGCCGGACACCCTATTCGGAGCCACCTACATGGTCCTGTCCCCGGAACACCCGTTGGTATCCTCGATCACTACCCCCAGCCAACACTCAGCGGTCGCCGAGTACCGGACACTCGTTGCCCGAAAGTCCGACTTGGAACGGACGGAACTTGCCAAGGAAAAGTCAGGCGTCTTCACCGGAGCGGATGCGATCAATCCAGTGAATGGTGCGCGAATCCCAATTTGGATCGCGGATTACGTGCTCGCGACCTACGGCACCGGAGCGATCATGGCGGTCCCCGGGCATGATGAACGGGACCTGGAATTCGCGACCAAGTTTGGGTTGCCGGTCCTCCAGGTGGTGCAACCCCCGGACCCTGCCGCAGAATGGCGTGGCTTTACCGATCCCGGCACGGCCGTCAACTCCGCTCACTGGGACCTTTCCTTGAACGGCCTCCCCACGGTCGAAGCGAAGCGAATGATCACGGACTGGCTTTCACTGAAGGGAATTGGACGACGCACAATCCAATTCAAACTGCGTGACTGGCTGTTCAGCCGACAACGCTATTGGGGCGAGCCATTCCCGATTGTGTGGCGCAAGGATTCCAATGGGGTGCTATTCCACGAGGCCCTTCCGGAGTCGGCGCTCCCGCTCCTGCCGCCTGTCCTCGAGGAATACAAGCCGACCCCGGATGGGCAGCCGCCCCTGGCACGTGCTGGAGAATGGTTGCGCCTTCCCGATGGGGCGGTGCGTGAGACGAACACCATGCCGCAATGGGCGGGCAGCTGCTGGTATTACCTCCGATATTTGGATGCGCGAAATTCCGGCGCTTTCGTCGGACGCGAGCCGGAGAACTACTGGATGGCATCCAATAATCCCGCGGAGAAGGTGCCGGGTGTGGACTTGTACGTGGGCGGCACCGAACACGCCGTTCTCCATCTTCTATACGCTCGTTTCTGGCACAAGGTGCTCTTCGATCTCGGTCATGTTTCGTCCGCGGAGCCATTCTTCAAATTGGTGAACCAGGGATTGATTCTCGGTGTCGATGGGCAAAAAATGTCCAAGAGCCGGGGCAATGTCGTGAATCCCGACGACATCCTTCAAGAGTTTGGCGCCGATGCGTTTCGTCTCTATGAGATGTTCATGGGACCGCTGCAGGATGCCAAGCCGTGGAATACCCAGGGCGTGGAGGGAGTCTACCGTTTCCTGGGGCGGGTTTGGAGACTGTTCGTGGATGAGGACAGTGAAACGGAATTCGAACAGCGCTGCGCTGGAGAGCCGGGGCGGGCGTCGGAGTTTCTTCCTGGCATTCGCCTGCATGGCGCGATCACAGAGGTTGCCGCCAATTCAGCCCAACTCAAGGCGCTGCACGCCTGCATTCGAAAAGTCACCGAAGATCTCGACGGACTTCGCTTCAACACGGCGATTTCGGCCATGATGGTTCTCGTGAATGAAATGATGACCTGGGAGAAACGTCCGGCGTCCGTCCTGACCGTCTTCCTGCAGCTTCTCAGTCCCTTTGCGCCCCATCTTGCCGAGGAACTCTGGGCCAAGGTTCATACCACGCTTCAACGACCGCTCCCCTCTCTCGTGTACGCACCGTGGCCGTCGTATGACCCGGCGCTTTTGTTGGAGGACACGCTCGAAATCCCAGTACAAATAAACGGCAAACTGCGGGATGTGATCCGGGTCGCTGCCGCCGCTCCCCAATCGGAACTCGAATCGGCAGCTCTACTGTCGGAAAAGGTGCGCCAGTTCATCGAGGGAAAGACGATTCGCAGGATCATCGTCGTGCCTCGAAAGATGGTGAATATTGTCGCAAGCTGAACTGTGCGGTATGGTGGGCCGGATGTGGCGATTGACGCGACAAGAACAACGCGTGGTGTTCGTGGTGTTGCTGATTTTTCTCGGCGGCATTGCGGGCCGCGTGTGGCTGAGAACTCACCCCGGTGCGAGGGCAACACCCGGTTCAACGTCCATCGCCGTTCCAGTTCACTGAACTATGCATGACTTTAATGCCGCTTTGGACCCCGTGCTCGCGCTGGATTCCCGGTTTCCCCGAGAAGCCTACCTATTTGTGCGCGAAGCTCTCGATCACACCCAGGAATTGCTCGTCAAGCGGGGGGGGGAACTCCCCCGTCACGTCAGCGGTATGGAATTGCTGGATGGAATCCGCGACCTGGCGATCAAGCAGTTCGGACCGATGGCCATTACGGTTTTTGATGAATGGAGGATCCATCGGTGTGAAGATTTTGGCGAAATCGTGTTCAATCTGGTCGAGAACCAGATTCTGTCGAAGACGGACGAAGATAGCCGCGAGGACTTCAAGCGAGGGTATGACTTCACCGAAGTGTTCCGACGTCCCTATCTTCCCTCAATCCGAAGTTGATTCCGGTCCCATGCAGCGCGATTTCGCCCTCCCTTCTTTCCTGCGCTCGTGACGTCCACCTTTCTTCTGCTCGCTGTCGTGATTGCGTTGGCGCTTTGCAACCTGTGGTGGTGGAAACGTTGCTCCCAGATCCAACGGTTGCTCACCGAACAGGTCGCCAGGGTCCAAGCCACCCGTTCCGAATTGCTGGACGTCCGTGACCTGGCTCTCGCAGAAAGACAGACCCTGTTCAACAGCATGGTCGAATCTGTCATCGTGCTCGACCCCGCCGGCCGGATCCAACTGGTCAATCGCGCCTGCGAAAAACAGTTCGAACTCAAGACCGATGTCCGGAGTTTGCTCCTCGCGACCGCTCTGAACTCACGCATGTTGGACGGACTGGTCGCAACGCTCCTTCCCGACGGCTCTGCGGTGACGGGGGAAATGCAAATGTCGGGTGATCCTGCCCGCTATTTCGAAGTCAGTGCCGCCACGATCCTTGACCGGGATCGCGAGCCGAGCGGCGTGGTGATCGTTCTCCACGATGTCACTCGCCTGCGTCGTCTTGAAGCCACCCGCCGTGAATTCGTGGCGACGGTGAGCCACGAACTCCGCACCCCGGTGTCCGTCATTCGCGGCGGCGTTGAAACACTGCTGAATGGGGCCAAAGAAGATCCGGTGGCGGCAGAGCGTTTCCTCAAATCTGTCGAACGACACACTCTCCGGCTCAGCCATCTGTTGGATGATCTCCTGACACTTTCCCGCCTGGACTCAGGAGCGGTTGTGCTTCGGCCTGGAAAAACGGAAATTGGCGAGACGCTATCCATCGTGCTCGAACAACTCACTCCGGCGGCGCGAGGGCGCGGTATTCGGTTGATCCATTCCGTGGCCACGGGAACGATTGCATGGGTGGATCCTGATCGCCTGGAGCAGATCCTGGTGAACCTGATCGAGAATGCGGTGAAATATGGGAAAATCGGCGGTACCGTAACGACCGAAACCCGGCCGCTGCGGGAAGGTATGATCGAGGTCGAAGTGCGGGATGATGGGCCAGGCATCCGAGCGGAGGATCGAGAACGGGTGTTCGAACGTTTCTACCGAATCGACAAAGCGCGCAGCTCGGAGACGGGTGGCACCGGGCTCGGATTATCAATCGTGAAGCATCTCGTTCAAAGCCATGGAGGACAGGTCGGGGTGCGAAGTGAACCAGGACAGGGTGCTGAATTCTATTTCACCCTGCCGCAGAATGCCCCGCCGTTGTCCAAGATTGCCCATTAAGCTGGCGAAGGAACCGCGATTCCATTCAACACGGTTGATGTCCCCAGTCCTCTTCTTTCAGGGAATTTTCGAAAAGATCCATTTGCTCCTCAGGGGTCAGTTTCTTCGGTACCGAAGGCTCCACTGCCGTCGAAACATCCGACGTACCGCCCGGAGGCAATCGGGCGGCGGCGACGCCACCGCTCGTTCCACTCTTTTCCCAGTCTGGCCGGGGCTCGCCCGTCTGCCGTGGATCACTCATAACGACCGCAATCTAACGTCGACACTCTCCGCTGTCACGCCCCTGGTTTCGTCGCAGCCCAATCTCAGCGTAGGCGACAGGGAGCAGGGCTAAGCGATGATCTCTTGAACGACGTGACCGGCCACATCCGTGAGACGGAAATCACGACCCGCATAACGGTGGGTCAATTTCTCGTGATTAAGGCCCAGCAGATGCAGGATCGTGGCGTGCAGGTCGTGGATATGGATTTTATCTTCCTGCGCGAAGTACCCGTAGTCGTCCGTGGCGCCGTACGCGATGCCTTTTTTCAGGCCTCCGCCCGCCATCCACATCGTGAAGCCATTCGGATTATGATCGCGTCCATCACCGCCTTCCTGGGCGGTGGGAGTGCGACCAAACTCGCCGCCCCAGAGCACCAGCGTATCGTCGAGCAGGCCCCGTGACTTTAAGTCCTTCAAAAAGCCGGCGATGGGTTTATCCACCTCGGCGGCGTTCTTAGTATGACCCTTATAGAGGTTGCCGTGCTGGTCCCACTGCACCTCGCCATCGCTATGCGTCACTTGCACAAAGCGCACTCCCCGCTCCAGGAATCGTCGCGCCATGAGACACTGCCTGCCGAAATTTTCCGTCACTGGATGGCCCATGCCGTAGAGGTGTTTTGTCGCCTCCGATTCTCCACGGAGATCCTGAGCTTCCGGCATCGTGCTCTGCATGCGGTAGGCGAGCTCAAACGAATTGATGCGTCCCTCCAGTGCGAGATCGGGACCGGACAACTTCAGGTGATCGCGGTTCATCTGGGTGAGAAAATCGAGCTGTCTCCGCTGAATCTCGCCAGGGATCAGATCGTTGCGAATATGCCGAACCAATGCCTTGTCCGAGGGAATCGTTGCGTTGCCAATCGGCGTGCCCTGGCAGTACGCGGGCAGGAAAGCGGCGCCCCAGTTATTTACCCCGCCATGCGCGAGCGTGGGGCAAATGGTGATAAAGCCCGGAAGATTTTCATTCTCAGTGCCCAGACCATACAGTAACCACGATCCCATGCTCGGGCGCACCTGTGTGTCGCTGCCGGTGTGCAATTTGAGCAATGCCCCCCCGTGGGCGGGATTCGTGCCGTGCAGCGAGCGCAGGATGCACAGTTCATCCACGCATTGCGCCACGTTCGGAAATAGTTCACTCACCGGCAGCCCGCTTTGCCCGTATCGCTTGAAACTCCACGGCGACTTCAAGAGCTTACCCGTCTTGGCAAACTGCACCCGCGGTTGCTCGAACGGGTAGGGCTTCCCATCGTCTCGTTGGAGCAATGGTTTCGGATCGAAGGTGTCCACATGGCTCGGCCCACCTTTCATGAAAAGGAAGACAATGCGCTTCGCTCGCGCCGGAAAATGCGAAAGTTTCGATGCCAGCGGATTCTCTGCCGCCGCGTGTGTCTGTTCCTGCCCGAGCATGGCTTGCAAGGCGATATAGCCAAACCCGCCAGCGCTTTGCTGCAGCATGGAGCGGCGAGTTATAGGTTGGAAGAGGCGAGTGGATCTCATCCTATTTACCTCAAGTAGATGAATTCATTGGCCGCAAGGAGAGTCTGGCAGAGCAGCGCCCATGCGCGATCCGGCTTCTCCGTGGCGCAGAAATCGTGGAACAACTCAAGCGCGTTTGACTTCTCGTGGTCAACCGGTGGGCGCCCGTAAAGGAGTGCGTAGGCGTGCGCCACCCGTTGCTCGTCGTCGGGCAATGATGCGAGACGTGAGGCGAGACGAGCGCTGCTTTCCATCATGATCGGTGCGTTCATCATGATCAGCGCCTGGGGAGCGATCACCGTGCTGTTGCGGCTTCCGGTAGGCATCGTGGGATCCGGGTAGTCAAACTGCTCCAACATGTCGTAGAGGTGATTGCGAATAATCGGGAGATAGACCGCCCGGCGCGGGCTCTCATACGTGGTCGCATCCTTGCTGGTGTGATCGAATACATACTGCCGGTTGCGCAGGGGGATGGTCTTGCCGCCGATCTCTAGGTTTAGCCAACCGCTGGCCGCCAGCATGGCATCACGGATTTCTTCCGCTTGCATTCGACGGATGTTCGCGCGCCAAAGCAGGGCGTTTTCCGGATCGACGAGTCGTGCATCGGCTTTGTCAGCGCTCGAGAAGTTGACATGGCTGACCTGCTGATAGGCCGCCGATGTCATGATGAGGCGGTGCAGGCCTTTAATGGACCAACCGCTCTCAATGAAGGTGTGCGCCAGCCAATCAAGCAGTTCGGGATGCGATGGCTTGCCGCCGAACGTGCCAAAGTTGTCCGTGCTACGGACAATACCCTCGCCGAAGTGCCAGCTCCAAACGCGGTTCACAATGACCCGCGCGGTCAGTGGGTGTTCACGGCTGGCCATCCATCGTGCGAATTCCAAACGGCCGCTGTGTTCGATCGGAAAGATCGGCTGGTTGCGACTCGTGCGCATCACTTCAGGAAAGCCACGCTCTACGGGCTTGCCCAGGCTGAGATAACTGCCGCGGATATGCACCGGCAGATTCGTCACGATTTTCCCTTCGGTCACCCCCATGACTGCGGGCATTTCCGGAAAGTTGGTTTCGAAATCCGTCACGTCCTTGTTCATCACGGCGATCTTGGCAAGCGTCGCGGCATTGAGCGCGTCGGCATCCTTGGCGGGGAGGGCAAGGATCCCCTTGGCGTCGACAAGCGCGTCATAGGCAGGCCCCATCTTCATGTTGAGCGCCTCAGCGAAGATCCGTTCGTAGTAACTCTGCACTCCCTCTGGATCCTTCTTCGGGGCCAGTTCACGCCACATGGCGAAGACAGGATTTTCGGGGTGCTGATCCAAGTACTGACGACAGCCAAGCAAATAGGTCGCATCCAGTTGCCGCGCCTTGGCTACCGATTCCGCATCCGCGAGCTTGGCATTGACCGGCAGCAGCACCGCAGCCGCCAGGTAAGCTGCCGCATGGTGATGTAACTGGGCCTGGATCTCGCTCCTCGCCGTTGCAATAAAGGCCGCAACCTCGGCATGCTTCGCCGTCGCTTTCTCGTCCAATTTCTTTTTCTCGTCCAATTGCCCGGGTGTGGCAATCGAATGTTCGTGCCAGAACTTGACGGCTCCCATCTTCTCCGCGGAGAGGCTGCGAGTGCTGCGAAAAATGGCGGCGAGCCCGTAGTAATCTTCCTGCGTAATCGGGTCGAACTTGTGATCATGGCAGCGAACGCAGCCGAGCGTCATGCCTAGGAATGCTTTGCCGATGGTGTCGATCTGCTCGTCGATGATGTCCATATCGAGCTTCTGCACGTCAGGCTCCGCCAGGACCCGCGCACCGAGCGACAGAAATCCAGTGGCGGTCATCGCCTCATCGCTTCGTGGCAGCAGATCACCCGCAACTTGTTCGATGAGGAATTGATCGAAAGGCTTGTCATTGTTGAACGCCCGCACCACATAGTCACGGTACCGCCAGGCGTTGCCGAACGCGACGTTTTCATCCATGCCATTGGAGTCTGCATAACGCGCCACATCCAGCCAATGCCGCCCCCAGCGTTCGCCATAGTGCGGTGACGATAATAGCCGATCAATGACATGTTCCAATGCCGTGGGCGATGTGTCTTCGAGAAAGGTTCCTACCTCCTGCGGTGTGGGTGGCAGGCCGGTCAGATCAAACGTCGCACGACGGAGGAGCGTGCGCTTATCCGCAGGCGGAGCCGAGGAAAGGCCCTTCTCCCTTAACTTCGATTGGATGAACGCGTCAATCGGTGATGCCGCATGAGAAACCGCCGGGATCCCAACACGGGCGGGTGATGTGAAACTCCAAAACTTCCGACCTTCGTTGATGTCGATCACTCGCGGGCCTTTTGCGATCGCTACGGCGCTCGTGCGCGGATCCGGCGCACCCATCCTAACCCAATCTTCCAGAGCCTTGATCTCTCCATCCGAAAGCCGGCCTTTTGGCGGCATTTGCCGGTCACGATTCTTATAGCGCACCGCTTCAATCAGCAGGCTCTTTTCGGGATCACCGGCGACTAGAACTGGGCCGGCATCGCCACCCTTAAGCGCAGATTCACGAGTATCAAGCGCGAGTCCTCCTTTTAATTTCTTCTCCGTGCTGTGACATTCGTAACAGCGGTTGACCAGCAACGGGCGGATCTGCTTTTCAAAAAAATTCAGACCCTCAGCCATAGACGGCGCAGCAGTCAGAGCGCCGCTGTAGGCAAACACCGTCAGCACAACCCATGATAGAGGGGAGAATTTCGAAATCATGGCGGGAACGACAGCATTGACGGCGCTCAAGCGGCAGTCGCTCGTCGTTGGAATGGTTCAACTCGCAAACGTATTCGTCAAGTATTGCCTGAACTATCACTGTTCACGTGCAGGGCAAAGAGCGGCTGATATCCGGATCCGCGCCGCGCTTCTTTTGAAGGGCACGTACAACATCTGCGGCTGAAACCTGCGGAAGCCGGCTCATACCGCAAAGAGAAGGGCGTCAAAATGCTCCTCAGGCACTGGCAACCCATCGTCCTGGAGAGCAAGGACGTACGCCGCAATGGCCTCGCGGATGTTAGAGATGGCGGTCTCGCGGGTCTCACCCTGAGAAACGCAACCCGGCAGACTTGGACACTCAGCCACCCAGAAACGGTCCTCGCCTGGAAAAATGATCACCTGTCGCATGCGAAAAGAAAAGCACCGGCCCGTTAAACCTCAATCCCGATGATCGCTGTGCACGCGACGATGGCTGAAGCGAATAATTGAGCGAAGCCTCCTGCGCGGGGGGCTTCGCCGTAGTGGACGACAGGGGTGGACTGGAGCTCAGTCTCCGGACCTATGACTAGTTCATTCATTCGTGACTACTCCGCCTTATCACCGAACGTAAGCTTTCCGCGTCGTTCGGGTCCATCAAGGTTGCGGAAGTGCCGATACAAACCGTCCGCTTGGGTGTGCGGTCGTAAAATGATTCAACCCGGAACGGGTTATATCAATCCTATACAAAACCAGGAACTGAACCGCGAAGCGTCCAGAGAGCAAATCCCCTCTGCCTACTTGCCGTCAAAGTTACCCTCGATCTTCGCCGCGCCGGCTGAAACGTCCTGCCCGTTGGCCAGCAAGTTCTGGAAAATCCAGTTACCCTTCCCGCCGACGACTTGCAGTGAGCGCGTGGCCAGTCGTTCCGTGCGGTCATCGCGGATCACACAGCCGGCAACGCGCGTGCGGGTCGTGTCCTGTAGCAGGAGCCCGACACCGTCGCTGTCCAGCACCGTGCAGTTCGCGAGGTTGAAGCGGTCGCACTTCTCGATCAGCACGGCGGCGGGCTTGCGCCAGACGCCGTTGACGTGCAAGCCGGTGAGCGTGCAGTCGCGCGAGCTGCGGAAGACCAGGCCGCCGTTGACGTTCGTGCTCGTGCCATAGTTGTAGCGCGGGTTTCGGTCAAACGCATTCGGGCCGATGACAATATTGCTCGAATCCTCCACGAGTAGATCGTGCTGGTAGCCCATCCAAAACGTGTTGCCCGTGAGCGTCACGCCGCGCGTGTGCTTCAGGTCGACGTTCACCTGCACGTCGCTCATGACGTTTCCCGTGATGGTGACGTGGCCTTCCTGCGTCTTCGGCGAGCCGACGCGCTTGGCCAGCGCCTCATCGTCGCCCTGGCCGAGAATGCGGATGTTGGCCGAGTCCGGGCCGGGGCTGTTGTGCTGGATAGTGCAGCTGGTGATGGCCACTTCGCCGATCGAGCCCCCTGCCGAGTCGAGCAGGATGTTCGCGGTCGGTGGAGCGTCCTTGTCCATGTTGCTCTCGATGTCGCAGTTCGCGATCTGAATGTTCCGCACGTTACCGCCCCGGCCCACGATGCCTCCGCCGGCGCAGTAGCTGATGTGGCTGCCGGTGATGTTGGACTGGTGGAGGTTCACGTTGTCGTAGAACACGCCGATGCCCCGGCAGTGGTAGATATGGCAGTCGCTGATGAGCACGTTGCGGTTGCGCACGGCCAGGTGGATGCCGTGGCGCACGGAGCGGATGTGCGTGCGCGTGATGGTAAGCTGCATCGTGCCCTCGGCCTCGATGCCGTCGGCCTCCGGGTGCGCGCCCTCGATGGCGAGCAAATCCACGACCGGCATGCGCTGGCGCTCCCAGACGTTGGGCTTGAACTGTTCCGGGTCCGCCGTGCCGCCGTGTGTGCCGAGGAACTTGAACGCCGGCCCCGGCCCTGCCATGACCACGCGCGCCGTGCCGTCGCCGACGAGCGAAATGAAGCCGGTTTGATCCAACTCGATCAACACCGTTTTCGTGAGCCGGTAGGTGCCTCTGCTGAACTGCACGCCGCCGCCCGCATTCACTGCGCGCTGGATCGCCGCCGTGTCGTCGGCCATGCTATCACCCACCGCGCCGAACTCCCGCACGTCCTTGGCCGTGGCGTGCGAGACGCATACGCCGAGGAGAACAGCCAGTGCGAGCCAGCGGGTGAGGTGAAGCGCGAGGAGAGATATAGAACAAGGAGCGGCTGGATTCATGGCGGCATTGGACGCAGGGCGAAGGCCAGCCATCAAGTGCATTGCCGCTGATCTGCGCGAACTCGTCGCTGGGGTTCGTGCTCGTGCTCGCCAACGCGACCCAGGGACGAGTGCACTTCATCGGGTGTTTACTGATAAGCTCAGTAGATCACGGTAAATGAGTTGTCCGGGTTGGCGGCGACAGCCGGGGAACTCCAGACCGGGAGGTTTTCTCCATACTCGGGTTCTCCCACGGGTTTCAAATTCGCAGACATTCGTTGCCACGCCACCCGGCCGCCCCGTTTCCAACCGGTCTCCTCTGCCCAGGCAGCCAGAATCTTTCCAGAACGGTTGCGAATAAAAGCCGGGTGCCGCTGACGGCTTCCGGTCATCGACACGATGCGAGTCTCGCTCTGTGACGATGAAATCAGGAAGCGGCCAAGCTCAATCCGCCCATTGCGCTCCCACGCGGCGAACAGCCGATCCCCCGCCGTGAGCAAGGCGGCATTGGACATCGGACAAGTCCCCGTTTTCCAGGGGCCAATCACAGTTTCCCGGAATGAGTCTTCACCCGTCGGCCGGAATCGGAGGTGAGCGTCACGATTTGATCCGGACCCGACGGAGCGGTAGAGGAAAACGAGTCCACCGTTCGCCGTGGCAGCGGTGGTGAGGGAACAACAGCCGCACACCCCCTCGGGAACTCCAGCACGCCGCTCCGCTCCAAACGTCTCGCCGCCGTCTCGAGATTCTCGCCAGAATATGTCCCGGTTCAACTCCCCCTCGGGCATGCCCGCCACCCGTCCGTGCCACGCGGCATAAACCGTCCCCTCTGGACCCACCGTAACTCCAGATCCCCCATCCAGCGAGTCTCCACCGACGAGGAGGTTTCGTTCCGCAGTGAATTTTTGGTCTCCACGCTTCAACGAACAGTAAAGAACCGGAGCACTGTGGTTCAGTTGCGGCACGGCTTTCGAGGAGCCATTCCACAGTACATGAACCGATCCGTCGTGTGACACAGCGATCCGAGGTCCGCGAATCGTGCCGATCGCAATCGCACTTCCTGGCTGATGATTGACGGTTCGGGCGGGTTCGAACAACGCGGATCCAGGGGGGCGAACCACATACTGCACGTCCGAAGCCTCCGGTGCTCCAGATAGGTACACCAGATGCACACTTCCGTCCGCCCCCTGTGCCGTTTGAGGTTGCATCGCCCCCTCCGGAAGTCGGTGAACATGGACCGGGATCGGCGCTTCCGTGGTCTCCGCTAGAATCGTTGCCAGCAAGAGCCAGTGCGGCAGCGCATAAAGGGCGAGCAGAAAGCTGAGTCCCGCTCGCAGATCTAGCCCGCGCCTCGAATGGCGGACCGGTACTGACAAGGTCGCATTTTCATTCATGCCCGCGAACCTGAAGTTTAAAGGTCGCGTGTCCAAGCAGAAACGGCAGGGGATCCATCTCATGAGGCACGCCCCGGCAACCCCATCCGATCGGATCACCAGGTTCACTTGGCCCGGCACCTTCGCGCGCCTAATGTACCGGCGTCTTGGAAGTGATTGACCCCTCATTAATCATCGACGCCACCCGCCGCTGGATCGCTGCGGTGGTGATCGGGCTGAACTTGTGTCCATTTGCTCAGCGCGTTTTCAAGGGGGACAAGATACGGTACGTCGTCTGCGAAGCCGTCGATGAAACGGGCCTGCTTCTGGCCCTTACCCACGAACTGGAACTCCTCGTCGCGACGCCGATGAATGAGATCGAAACGACCCTGCTCATTCACCCGGACGTGTTGACGAATTTCCGCGATTACAACGAGTTTATCCACACGGCGGATCAACGGATCGAAGCACTGGGGCTGTCAGGCACGATCCAAATCGCGAGCTTTCATCCAATGTACCGATTTGCGAAGACGGCTCCGGATGCCGTGGAGAACTACACGAACCGGTCACCCTATCCCATGATACATCTTCTGCGCGAAGACAGCATCAGCCAACTGGAGCTCGACCCTGCTGAGCTCAGCGAGATCCCCCGGCGTAATATTGCGACACTCCGCGCACTCGGGCGGCGCGAGATCCTGAAGAGGCTGCGGGAGATCGGGCCTCAAACGTTGCAGGGGTCACATCTCGACATTCAACCGTTGTGACCCCAACGGCTCCCTAAAATACGATCCGGCTTTTTCTTGCATGGGCGAGGAAAACAAACAATTTTCCAATCCAACCATGCGATCTCCAAAACTAACTCAGTCCGTATTTCCGAGTGCGCTCATTCTGTCGCTCATCGGACTGCAGCCCAGTTGCGCTGTCATTACCAAGAGCCAACGCGCAGAAGTAGCGGCGTTTGCCAAAGTGGCTTCCAACTACGGAACGCTTCCGGGTGAACCCATTCGTTCCTACGGCCACGCCACGCGCTTCGACCGGTTGCTGAACGTATCCGCTCATGATTTTCAATCGGAATCTGCCCGGACCAACGCATGGGCCGAAATCGCGAAAGCCATCGAAACGGACAAGAAATTCGATGAAGCGGCCCGGCAGGCCGATGCAGCCCTTGATGTGTTGGATCAGTACGTTGAGATCCTCACACTCCTCTCTTCGGACGAATTCACCGACGCCCTTGATAAGAGCGCCAAGGAACTCGGAGCCTCTGTTGACAAGGGAATAAAGTCCTACAATCAGACGTTCCTTGTTCCGAAGGGGCAAAAGGAATTGGCTCCAGTCGGTGCCACCGTGGCTGCAGCGGTGCAAGGTGCGGGTGGCATCTACATCCGCTATCGACAGGCTAAACTCCTGAAGAATGCCGTGGTAACCGCGAACCCAGTAGTCGCTGCCCTGACTCACAACATCGCCGGATTGATGCGAGACAAGGTGAAGCCCTACTTGACGCAAGCCAACGAACGCTTGGGCGACGACTTCAAAAACGCCGCCAGACAGGCCAAGGATCTTCCTTTCGGAACCATCCAGGAAGTGGCGTTCCAGGTGGAGCGATCTCAGAACGCGTTCCAACTCGCGGAAGCCGCCGCGAAGGCCTCAGAGAGCCTGGCTGCCAGTCACAAGAAACTTGCAGCGGAACTGACTTCGAGAAAGTCCATCGAGGATCGTATCCAGGAAATCCAAGCCCTCGCTGACGAGATCAAGGCCGCGCAGAAGCTGCAGAAAGCGCTGAGCAAATAGGACTCTCTTGAAATCTCCCTCTCCAGCAACTGACTAAAACAAAAATATTCCCATGGCCAATACCGAACGATTTAACACTCTCCAAAAGGTGGTCATCGCCCGCAAAGCCGTGAACAAATTGCGGGACACCTCCACCCTGACTTCGGATGAGCGAGACCTTGTCAATACTACCTATGCGGCCTTAATCGACGTGGAGGATCTTCTCATTCTGGAAGACATCCGGGAGAGTATCAAAGACATGGAGGCGAATTCCAAGAAGCTTGGCGCACTCACCAAAGATTTCAATAAATCTGCCGCTCGGTTGAAGAAGGTCGCAAAATTCATCGGTGATGCCGCCAAGGCGCTGGGTGTGCTCGCGGATATCGTCTCCAAGGCTGCCGCGGCGGGCATCTAGGGATGATGATTTTCTGACGTCGCACTTCAGCAGCGCTTTGTGCACGGAGGCAATGGAATCGGCTTCATCGTCCGCGCGCCTCTATATCCCGCCAGCGGGTGAGAGCAAATTCGTATTCCGTGAGCGCTTCGTTGGACACAACCCCCCGGTTCCGGGCAATTTCCTCTTCGACGCGTTGTGCGAACCAGGCGGCTTCTTCGCGTTTGGGCACCTGAGGTTTGTCTTTCATGCGCACCCACCAGGGGGCGGTGTGTGCAAACCGGAAGCGATCATTATCCCTGGATTCAAAACAACGGACGGCAATCCATCCGCCTGTCTCCATCGTAACCACGGTGTCAATGCGACCCCGATAGCCCCCCGTCGATGTTGGTTTCATGGATGGCGCCTCAGAGAACACCACGTCCCCGTTGGCAATGACATCGACCGACAGCTTTGGTCGTTCCGCTTGCACGTCGCCCGTCACCCGAAAGCGCCTGCGTTTGCGGCCGCTGCTCGTGAACACCTCGCCGGGATCGTATCCTTCGACCGTCGCAAAGAGCATCGGCCCGGTTGTGACGAAGCTGCGTCCGGCCTTGAGCGCGCGCATCCATCCCTCGTAATTGAAGCCGTCCGGTTGATGGACGTAGACGCGTGAGAAGCCGAGTGGAACGGGGTGCACCCCATTGGCGGTGCCCGCGGTGGGGGTGATGTGGAATCCGGAATTCAGCAACGCGTAGTACGTGCGGAAGCCGAAGAGCGTCCAGCCGCGTTCGGTGTCCGTCCCGGTGCCTGGGACATTCATCCAGGGGGGAGCGGGAACGGCCCAGTTGCGGGTGGAGTATACCGTGCGCCAATGATGGTTGTTTCCGAGTTCGTAGAGATCGGGAGCAATCACCGGCGCCAGCATGCAGGACCACGCCCAGTTGTGTTTCTCGAAATCGATCATGCCGCCCTGCCGTCGCACTTCGGCTGCAACCGGGGCGAGCGGTGGGACCGCCAGTTGCAAGGGGGTGCGGTGATTGATGATGACGATTGCACCAAGCGTGTGACTGCGGCCGGCGGTGGTGAAAATTTCGTACTCGGAGTTCCGGGGAAACCAGACGTGCCGATCATCCACGTGGATCGGTTCATTACCGAAGTCGTTGGTAACGCTTTGGGGACTCTGCGCCGGCGAGAGCCCGGCCACGGTGGTCCAATGCACCATGGGACAGGCGACATTCAGATCTTCGGCGAGCAACGTGTTGGGCAGATCCTTCACAGCGCGGTGATTGTGGGTGTCTCCGCTGAACCAGCCGCGGGCTTCGAGATTAATCCAGCGCTGTAGGGGGATCTTCAGAGCGACGGGTTCGGCGCCTATTTCGAAATCGTTGGTGGAAGGCAGGTATTCCTTGCCCCGTTCAACGATGAATCGGTATTGGCCCGGAGCGAGGGCGAGTTCGAAAGGATGGGCTGAAAGTGTCGTGTGCATCTCGACGGCCGCGGGATTCGAACCATTGCGACGCTGATAGGTTACCGACGATCCGGAAGCGTCCGCTGAGTCTGGGAAGTGCCACGTGCCATCGGCAGCCTGGACGTAAATCCGGCACGCAAGCAACGAGCCGGTCGTTGCATCGACCACCTCACCCCGCACCGAAGTGCGCACCTCAGGTTGCGCTTTACGTCGTTCGACGACGGCTAGGGGATCGGTGGGGGCGGCGGATGGTGCGACGTACCGCGCGAGGTCACGGAGGGCGATCGCCCGGTAGCCGTTGGAGGCAAGATAGCGGATGTACAATGCAAAGTTCTCGGGTGGCGTGTGTACCCAGGGATGATCCCGATCGGGGACTCCATGAAATTGGAGGACGGCGATTCGTCCGTGGCGGGCCTGCTGCACGGCGTGTTGAAAATTATCCAACGTCCAGTCCGGGCGGGCATCGCCTGCGGTCGGGATCAGCAGTGGATGATCCGAGCCGGGTTCGTAGGCGGTGCCACGCCCCTCCTTGTAGGGAAACTCGGGCTCGCCCCCGCGCCGTGCCCACTGGAACCCGAGTTGCTGCAGGAGAGGCAGGGCACCCGGAAAAAAGGCGTTGCCTGGATAACCAAAGCTGACGGGCTTTGGAATGCCATGGGCCGCGCAACGGGCATTGATCCCTTCGATTTCCAGTGCAAGGCGTCCGAGAGTGTCGGCGCTGACGCCCATGTGGCTGACGGTGTGATTCCCAATTTCGAAGCCGTCGCGGTGCAATTCCGCGATTTGTTCCCAGGTCATGTAGTCCTGCTTATTTGTCGGGAAGCCAAACCCCTCGGTAATGAAAAAAGTGGCGCCGAATCCATGCAATTTGAGCAGCGGCCGAACGACCGAGTACTGGGACGCGACGGAGTCGTCAAAGGTCAGCACGACTAGTTTGTCGGGAATCGCTTCCAGTGCGACCGCGCGGAGCGGCAGCAGGAGAACGGCGAGAACGACGACAGCACTACGAAGGAGCTGGCGGGGGTGGAGGACGGGAATTCTTGGGGCGTTGCGCAGCGTCGCGGGCGCGGCACATGAATTCGGGTCGTTTAGCAGGCGCGTGCGCATGAAGTGTCGGAGAATCATGGGAGTGGAGAATACAGATGGATTGCCAAAAGACGAGCCTTTGACGTCATTGAATTCCGTGTAGGGCTTGACCGCAGGCGAGGATCGCTGCGCAATGGCGCGACATGAATTCTCCGTCGGTCACCGAAATTGAACAGGCAATCCGTAACGTACCGGACTTTCCTAAGCCGGGCATTCAGTTCAAGGACATCACTCCTGTACTTGCAGACGGCCGTTTGTTTACGGGCGCCATGGATCACCTGCTGGCTGGAGTGACGCGAGGGGGTGTCGACAAGGTGGCGGGGATTGATGCGCGGGGCTTCATTTTCGCGGCGGCGGCGGCAGCCCGCCTGGGAGTCGGATTTGTGCCGATCCGGAAGAAGGGAAAACTCCCCTTTAACACGGTCGAGCAGAGTTACGAACTGGAGTATGGATCGGCGACGGTGGCGTTGCATACCGATGCGATTCTGCCGGGCGAGCGGGTGATCTTGCTCGACGACCTGCTGGCGACCGGGGGCACGGCCGGGGCGGCGGTCGCACTGCTGAATCGGTTGGGCGCACGCCTGATTGGCGTGCGATTTCTGATCGAGCTGGGCTTTCTAAATGGGCGACAGAAGCTGGGAGGCAATGAGATCCTTTCTGTGATTCGGTACTAGAATGAAGCCATCGATGGGATGACTATTTTCCAAACATTCGACCCGACCGTTTTTCATTGGGTAAATCAGGTTTGGACAAACCCGGTCTTTGACCTTTTGATGCCGTTTCTCAGCGGCAACCGTTTCTTTGTGCCCTGTGCGGTGCTCCTGCTGGGATTGATCGCGTGGCGTGGAGGACGCCGGGCACGGTGTTTTCTGATCGTGTTATTTCTGTCCGTCGCAATTGGAGAGACGATCATCACCGGACCGTTGAAAAAGGGGTTTGGACGGTTGCGGCCTTTTCTCACGGAATCAGAGATCCGGCTCCTAGTCGGGCGCGGTCCCTCGTTTGCAATGCCGAGCGGTCATGCCGCGATCTGGGCGGCGGCGGCCGCCGTGACGGCCTGGTTCTATCGGCGTAGTCCGCGATATATGGTGCCGCTCGCGGGTGCGATCGGCTACTCACGGATGTATGTTGGAGTCCATTGGCCTACCGATGTGCTCGCGGGATGGTTGATCGGCACGGCCCACGGATGGACCTTCGCGTGGCTGATTGAGGGATTATGGCGGCGGGTGGGCCGAGAGTGGTTTCCCTTATGGTGGAAGAAGCAACCGTCGCTCCTCTATCCCGAGGCGATGTTGTCGAGCGAAACCGTTCCCGCTGAGGTTAAAAATGGGGGGCAGACCTCCGGGCATGCCAGTCGCAGGGGTCTCCGACCTCGGGTGGAGTTGGAGGCTGCGGGAACCGGCAGGCCGGAGACCTGTCCCACAAGTGACACGACGAGAACGGCTGTGGATGGCGATGTGTGTGTTGACACCGATACCCACTGGTGGAGGCTTGGCTGCCTCTGGGTCGGCGTGTTGTTGCTCGCCCGAGTGGTGTACCTCGCTTCTGGTACCATCGAGCTGAGCGAGGACGAAGCTTACCAGTGGCTGTGGTCCAAACATCCCGCACTCTCTTATTACAGCAAGCCGCCGCTGATCGCCTATACGCAGTGGCTTGGCACGCATCTCTGGGGTGACACGGAACTCGGTGTGCGATTCTTCTCCCCAGTCATCGCTGCCGTTCTTGGAACCATGCTGTTTCACTTCGTTGGACGCTGGGCGGGATTTCGTACGGGGTTCTGGTTTTTGGTGATCGTTACGGCGACGCCCCTCCTGGCGGTGGGGTCGATTTTAATGACGATAGATCCATTGATGGTTCTATTTTGGATGGTGGCCATGTTGGCCGGCTGGCGGGCAATTGCGGCTGAGGTCACGGGCCGAGAGTCTCCGACTCGATGGTGGGTGGTGACGGGTGTGGGTCTCGGGTGCGGGTTCCTGAGCAAGTATAGTTCTCCCTTGGGGTGGGTGGCGTTTGCGCTGTTTTTTCTCTGGATACCATCGGCTCGGGTGTGTCTCCGCAGGCCTGGCCTGTGGCTGGCATTGAGCATCAATCTGGTCTGCACGCTTCCGGTGTTGATCTGGAACTGGCAACACGGAGCGGTGACTCTAACTCATCTTCGGGAGCGCAGTGGCTTAACGGAGTCCTGGATGCCGACACTGCGCCATTTTTGGGACTTTGCCGGAGCCGTACTGATCCTTATAAATCCCGTGTTCCTACTGGCAGCTGTCGTTGCAGCGGTCGGGGTATGGAGGACGAGCTCCTGGCGGGATTCAACGACCCTACAGTGGGAACCCGATTCCGATTTCCCGAAGCGAGGCGCGAGCCCGCTCCTGATGAAGTTTGTCTTCTGCCAGGGAGTGCCGCTGTTACTATTCTGGACCGTTTATACGTTGAGGGCCCAAGTGCTCCCAAACTGGATTAGCCCCGCAGTGCTGCCGCTGCTGCTGCTCGGAACGTTTTGGTGGCACCGGAGGTGGATGGAGGGAGATGTTCGGGGCGTGCGCCTCTTGATTGCGGGTATCGCCCTGGGGCTGCCGCTCGTGGGTCTGCTGCACAACACCGATTGGGTGGCAAAGCTCGCGGGGTCTCCACTTCCTGCCAAGGTGGATCCTTTGCGGCGCGTGTGTGGATTCCGGGAGGTTGCACGGATTGTCGGCGAGCAACGGGATAAGCTCGTCAGCGAAGGCCGCGCGACGTTTGTCATTGCGGATCACTATGGCCGTACCGGTTTGTTAAGTTTCTATTTGCCGGGACTTCGGCGGCAGGCCCAACACAATCCGGAGGTTTACGCAATTTCCTCAGATAAACCGAAAAATCAATTCTGGTTCTGGCCGGGATACTCCCAACGAAAAGGGCAATCCGCGGTGTTCATGCTCGCAGATTCCCTCAATCCACAGAAGGTAGGCCCCGCAGCACAGGCAAGAGCGGATGCGGCGCTGACGCGTCTCCGGGACGAATTTGGGTCGGTGGATTTGCTGGGTCCATTTGAAGCGACGTTCAAGGGACGGGTCTTTCACCGATTCCAGTTGTTTGCGTGTCGGGACAAGAAATGAAACAGGCTGGAATACCAGGGATATGTCGATAAAACTGGCTTCGGAGCGAGAATGGGTTCTGGCGGACTTTGACCTCGCCGCGACGCTGACCAGTGGGCAGGCGTTCCGGTGGAGGTTTGTGGATGGCGGTTGGGAAGCGGTGGTCGCAGGACGTTGGGTACGGCTGGAGCAGCGTCCGTTCGGAATTCGTGCCGTGACATCCGCATTCTGCGCAAATTGGGAATGGATCGAAGAATACTTGCGGCTGGGAGACGATATGCCGGCGATTCTTGCCAGTTTTCCCGATGACCCTCCGATGCGTTCGGCGCAGGCGTCGTGTCGGGGTCTGCGCCTCCTCCGGCAGGATCCTTGGGAGAGCCTCGCATCCTTCATCGCCTCCTCCAGCAAGCAGATCGTTCAGATTCAAGAAATCGTTCGCTTGCTGTCCGAACGGTTTGGAGAACCAGTGAAGGTGCCTCCAGATCGGCCGCCTCTCTGGAAATTTCCGACGGTCGAGCGGTTGGCAACGGCGACGGAAATTGAACTCAGGAACTGCAAACTGGGCTTTCGTGCGCCGTATTTGCTAGGCACCGCCCGGAGGATTGTCTTCGGCGAGTTGAATCTTGCCAGCCTACGGAACCTGGAGCTCCGCGTCGCCCGAGACGCGTTGATGGAATGTCCGGGTGTTGGCCGAAAGATCGCAGAGTGTGTGCTGTTGTTCGGGTACGGATTCCCGACGGCATTTCCGGTTGATGTCTGGATTCGAAAGGCTCTGCACCGTCTCTACTTTCCCAAGGTTCGGCGAATGAGCCCCCAGCGTTTGGAGCGGTTTGTGGAATCCCACTTTGGAACCAACTCGGGGTACGCCCAGCAGTATTTGTTCCACTACGTGAGGACGCAGTTGGGCCGGCAGTGGAGTGGTGAGCGTCGTGTTCGGAAGGGACCTCCGAAGAGGCAGCAGAGCAAGGTTGGGCATGGGGACAAGAATTAGTACGTACAAGTATCCTTTTAATTGCGCCTGTTTGGTTCTCGTCCGACAGTCGCGCGTGACCGTGCGCGCCCTTCGACATTCACAGTTCAGCCCCGCTATCCTGCTTGCCTTGGTAGGTTGGGTCGCGCTGCTTTCTGTGGCAGAGGCTGGCGATTGGCCGATGTACCGCGGGAATCCGGCACTGACTGGAGTGGTGGAAGGCGTGTTGCCGGCGAAGCCACAAGTCCTGTGGACCTTCAAAGTGGGTGACGAAGTGGCTTCTTCGCCAGCCATTGTTGGCGGGCGTGTGTACGTCGGCAGTTCTAGTTCCACGGTGCACTGCCTGGCTCTCGATACAGGAAAACCAATTTGGAGTTTTCAAACAGGGGGCCCGGTCGAGTCGTCTCCACTCATTTTGGATGGACGCCTCTACATTGGCGATTCAAACACGAATGTGTACTGTCTGGACGCGCTAACGGGGCGGCAGGTGTGGCGATTTGGCATGGAGGACAAGGTCAAGAGCAGCCCAAACTGGGTGGCGTCGGCGGACGGCAAGACAAAGCAGATTTTAGTGGGTGGGTATGACTTCAAATTGTACAGCCTGACGGCAGACACGGGTCGGACGAACTGGGTGTACGAAACGGGCAACTACATCAATGGATCGCCGGCGGTGGGAGGTGGGCGGACGGCATTTGGCGGTTGCGACGCAATTATTCATGTGCTGGATGTGGTTACGGGGGCGCGCTTGAAACAGGTTGAGGCGGGCGCCTATATCGCAGCCTCCGGAGCTATCGTCGAGGGACGGCTGTATGTAGGTCATTACGAGAACGAGCTTCTCTGTGTTGATTTGAACGAGGGTCGTGTGGTCTGGCGCTACCGGGATCGGGCGTTCCCTTTTATGTCATCCCCAGCTGTAACAACGAACCGGGTGCTGGTGGGAAGCCGAGACAAACGGCTGCATTGTATTGAGCGTGAGTCCGGCAAGGGGGTATGGACATTTCAGACCCGCGGGAAGGTGGAGGCGTCACCGGTCGTTTGCGGAAACCGAGTTCTCATCGGATCGGATGACGGACGGATCTATATGCTGAACCTCGAGGACGGTAAAGAGCTCTGGCAGCATGAAATTGGCAAGCCTGTGCAAACGTCACCGGCGGTCGCTGACGGCCGGTTTATTTTTGGAGCGAACGATGGAGTTGTCTATTGTTTTGGAGCAAAATGAGAACCCATAAAAATGAGCACTGCTGCTCGCCGACGGGGCCATGTTGAGACGCGGGAGGGTTTGCTATGAGTGATACCGTAGAGCCGATTTTATTGACGTCCAGTGCGCCTCCATTGCAGCGGGAGACGACTGTTGGCAATTATTTTGTTTCGAATTATCCGCCGTTCTCGTTTTGGAAGGCGGAGAGTCTTCCTGATTTTCAGGCAGCGCTCGATCGCGAACCGCGGGCCGGGGTTCCGCTCGGAATTTATACGCACATTCCATTTTGCCGGAAGCGATGTCATTTTTGCTACTTTCGCGTCTATACCGATAAGGATTCCGCGGCGATCAAGAGTTATCTGGACGCCGTGTTGAGGGAGTTGAGCCTTTATGCCTCCCGGCCATTCATCGGCGGGCGAAAGCCTGGTTTTGTATATTTCGGAGGAGGGACGCCGAGCTATCTCTCGGTCGAGCAGCTTCGATTCCTTTCCGACGGGATGAAACGGCAGCTGTCCTGGGACGAAGTCGAGGAGGTGACATTTGAATGCGAGCCGGGGACGCTTACGGATCACAAACTAAAGGCCATCCGAGAGATGGGAGTGACGCGTCTCAGCCTGGGCATCGAGAATTTCGACGATCACATCCTGGAAATCAACGGGCGAGCTCACCGCAGCCTGGAAATAGGGAGGGCGTATCGCTACGCACGGGAGATCGGTTTCCCGCAAATCAACATCGACCTCATCGCCGGAATGGTGGAGGAGACCGATGAAAACTGGCGCGAATGCATCCGCAAGACCGTCGAGATGTCGCCGGATTCGGTGACCGTCTACCAGATGGAGATCCCGTTCAACACCACGCTCTACAAGCAGATGCGGGCGGAGGGCAAACTGGTGGCGCCGGTGGCGGATTGGGACACGAAGCGCCGCTGGGTGGACGAAGCATTCACGGAACTGGAGCGGGCGGGGTACACCGTGGCCAGCGCTTATACGGCGGTGAAGTCGAAGGAACAAACCCGTTTTGTTTACCGTGACCAATTGTGGGCTGGAGCAGACCTATTGTCGTTGGGAGTTGCCAGCTTTGGTCATATCGGCGGCACTCACTACCAGAATCATCACGATTTTGATCCGTACATTGCGGCGCTAAACAGCGGCCAGCTGCCCGTATACCGGGCATTGACGCCGACTGAGGAAGAATGGTACATCCGGGAATTCATTCTTCAACTGAAGCTAGGAAGCGTCAGCGCCGACTATTTTGCTGAAAAATTTGGGATCGATCCCCGTGAGCAGTTCGCAGGACCTCTTGGCACCTTGAAAGAATGGGGTTACCTGACCCAGAATGGAGATCGCATTGGGATCACTCGCGCGGGATTGCTGCAGGTCGACCGATTGCTGCATGAATTCTTCCGTCCAGAGCATCGTGGAGTCCGGTATGCCTGACACCCAGTACACGTCTCCGCCTGCGGTCTACCGTTCTGGGTTGCTTTTCCCCCTCGACGCGCTGCACCGACGTGCCGGCCGTTCCGTTCCATCGGCTACCCCCCTTGCACCCGAGGCGTTGCCGGAGCCTCAGCGCACCTTGCTGGTGCACGACCGCGACATGACCCGAACGCTGGAGCAGTTTCACCGAGGGACGATCCATTTGGAATTGCTTTCCTGGCATCAGGAAGACGGAGCGTATTGGCGAGAGGTAGTCTTGCGAATGGATGGTTCGGAAAAGCCGGTGGAATTCGGCGCCATTCGAATCACGCTCGAGCACTTCGAAGAACCGTGGAGGAGTCAGATCGTCGAGGGGCATTGCCCGCTGGGGGGGATCCTCAATGCGAGTGGCATCGGTTTTCGGAGCTCCCCGGAAGCCTATTTTTCCATTACCTCAGATCCGTTTGTTACGGGGGTTCTGGGTCTCCGGGGGTCACCGACACTTTACGGGCGACGCAACCGGCTTCGATCCGCGGAGGGAGAGCTGCTGGCGGAAATCGTCGAGATTCTTCCGCCACCGACGCTCTGACGCACTCGGATTTAAGTGGCCCGTCTTGCGGATGCAGCAATACGGAGTATGAGTGAGATGTTGACACGCTTGCCTATGAATCAGATCGAATTCGCGGATGTGGTCGTCATTGGCGGCGGGCCTGCCGGGTGTGCGACGGCCACAGTGCTTGGCGAGCAGGGACATCGCGTGATCGTGTTTGAGCGGGAAAAATTTCCTCGGTATCACATCGGAGAATCGTTGATCCCGTTCACATATCCAGCGTTGGAACGGATTGGGATGATACCGAAGCTCCGGGCGTCCGCGTTTACTCGGAAGTATTCGGTCCAGTTTGTTGCGCCCTCGGGGCGAGCTTCCCAGCCGTTCTATTTTTACACACGATATGATCGGGAGACGGTTGCCCAGACATGGCAAGTATTGCGGTCGGAGTTTGACCAGATGTTGATGGAAAACGCCCGGGAGAAAGGGGCGGAAGTTCGCGAGGAAACGACGGTGGTGGAAGTGATCCGGGAAGGAGATCGCACCGTGGGTGTTCGGGTTCAGGAAAGTTCCGGAAGACAATACGACGTGCGTTCTGCGGTGGTGGTGGATGCCAGCGGCCGGGAAGCGATCGCGGCCACCCGCAATGCGTGGCGCCGGGGCGATCCGAAGCTAAACAAGGTGGCGGTATGGACCTATTATCGAAATTCCATGCGCGATTCGGATGTCGATGAGGGACAGACGACCGTCGCGTTCATTCCCGAAAAGGGATGGTTTTGGCACATACCTCAGCATAATGACATGGTCAGTGTCGGTGTCGTGGCGGAGGGCAAGTACCTGACACGGGGCGGCGTCCGGGATCCGCAGCAGATCTTCGAGCGGGAAATCGGGGAGAACAAGTGGATCGAATCCAGGTTGGCCACGGGCCAGTGCACGGGCAAGTACTGGCTGACGGCAGAATACACCTTCCGATCCGAATACTGTGCGGCGGACGGGCTCGTCCTGGTAGGCGATGCGTTTGGATTCCTGGATCCTGTGTTTTCTTCGGGCCTGATGCTCGCTTTGAAAAGCGGAGTTATGGCCGCGGATGCCATCCATGACGCGTTAGAGCGGAAAAGAGTGGTGGCAGGGGACTTCTTAGCGTACGGGCAGGTCATGCGTGAGGGGATTGAAAATATGCGCAAGTTAGTTTACGCCTTTTACGATCCCAATGTAAGTTTCAAAACCGTGACCGAAAAATTTCCCGAAGTGCACGGAGACATTATCGATTGTCTGTCGGGGGATGTGAACAAGGATTTTGGTCGCCTCTTCCGAGCGCTGAGTGAGTGGACGGAAGTGCCGAGCGACCTGCCCTACGGAGCGCCGAAGCCTGAAACGGGGACGGCATTGGAGAAACGGTGATTACGCCTCTTGAATTGCCGTCTTAAGTATCCCCATCGGAGAATGGAAAAGGTTGGAAACCCTCCCCGGGGAGCGGTGAGAGGGAAAGATCTGGCACTCAGTTCGGGATTGCAAACGTCCCCTCAAAGAGACTTACACTCCTCGTCAATGCATTCTCCACTCCCTCCGGTTCGCTTCGGTGACAAACACCGCGCCTTTACTTTGATCGAATTGCTGGTGGTCATTGCGATTATTGCCATTCTCGCCGGAATGCTGCTGCCAGCGCTCTCAAAGGCCAAGGCCAAGGGGCTTGGTGTAAAATGCATGAGTAACCTCCGACAAATGGGCATTAGTCTTGTCACGTTTTCCGACGATACCGGGGCCTACCCGGTCGGAATCAATCCGGCGCGCAATAATGCGTGGATCTGGCCAGCTCTGCTTCGGGAACACATCGGCACCGGTCGCAATGTCGATCTATTCAAGTGCCCAGCAGCCCCTGCCCAGGCTCAATGGCGAGTTATTTTTGGAAGCAAACTTCCCGCAGAAGACGGTTATCTTGCGGACGAAGTTCGGCTGGTCCCGGGCAGCACAAACTTCATGAGCTACGGCTACAATGTTTGGGGAGCTTTCGCCGGAATCATTCCAAACCAGGGTCTCGGGGTATTCAAAGGGGATCCGATCACTGGCGAAACCAAGCCGTCGTCGATAGTCAATCCGACGGAGATGATTGCAATCGGTGACAGCAACTGGGATGTGAAACGTAAGGGGGATCGGGACTGGAGCGGATTTATCGGCATGTACGAAGAACGCCAGTGGCCGCTCGACTTGCACAACTTGCGAGCAAACATCCTGTTTTGCGACGGACACGTAAGCGCGGAACGTCGAACGGAATTGGCAGCACAATTACAAAAAGATTTGGGTGCCAAAGAACGGGTGGGCCGGCGCTGGAATCGCGATAACAAACCCCACTTAAACGGGCAGTAGTCGAGATCAGCGGCTATTTTCTGCTTCGACACGACGCAAAGAACCGGTTGTGCGACGCTGAGTTCATTCGCGATGGCCGTCTCATTACCACCGCCGGTCACGACAACACAGCCCGGGTGCTTTACTCCGTGACGAGTCTGTTGCCGCTACGTTTTAAGCCGCGCCGCGGATCGACCGTACCACCTCGTCCAGGAACGAGGCTTCCATTTCCACCAGATGGCAGCGCTCGGGGAAGCGACCTGCATCGACGTCGGCAATGTATTCGCGGAAGGCGGCGATTCGTTCCTGCTGGAGGCGGCGATTTTCGGCGGCAAAATTGCGGTAGGCCTTTGCGTGGCGTGGCGGGCGTTCGTCGTAGTCACCAAGGAGGTCGTCAGAGAAGAGGAACTGCGTGTCACAGCCAGTGCCGGAGCCAAGCGACATGAGGATCAGCCTGGTTTGCGAAGAAAGGAAGCGCGAGAGATTGTGCGGCACGACTTCGAGTTCCGCAGCGTAGGCGCCCGCATTTTCGAGTTCCTTCATGCGGCGGTGAAGTTGCAGGGCCTCTTCCACCGTGCGACCCATGGCGCGGTAGCCAGTCCAAGTGACATGACGCGGGACCAGCCCGAGATGCCCGACGACGGGGATGCTTTCGCGCGCCATCGCCTCGATGATGAAAGGGCTGGCGGAGCAATAGACGGAGCTGGCTCCGAGCTCGAGGGCGCGGAACCCGACGCGGATCGCCTCCTCCGGCGACGCCAGCCCGTGGGGCGTCGCTGCGGAGAGAAAGCTATTCGGAGCGGCAGCGACGAGCGCCGGCAGACGCGACTGCGCCTCGGGACTGTCGAAGCTGCAACTCATGAGATCGACGCCGGCCTCTTCCGCAGCGGCGGCTTCCTCCGGGGATTTGACGTGGATGTGCGTCAGGCAACGATTGCCTTTAAGCTGCTGGAAATCGAAGACGGTGTATTTTTTGCGGGGGCGGAGCATTAGGGGTCTTTAAGGGCATAATACTGGGCGAGCGGGCAGAGGGGCTGAGACGCCGACCCAGTATGGAGCACCGACAAGCAACTTCTACTGTTCAGCCTTGCGGGGTACAAGTCCAAAGGTATGCCGATTTGGCTCATCGGGTTTACCCGCAAATCAAAACATTTTTGAAAGAATCAGGTCTTCTTTGCTGACGATCCACGTCTCGAAGTTCTCAATTTTGACCCGCTCCTGGCGATTGAACTCGGTCAGGCGATAGTCGTTTTGCATCCGCATTATTGTTCTTGTCGCCCCGGCGCATTACCATTTTCGACCGGTGCCGTCATTGCCTACGTATGCCTCGGATAAACCGGGAATCACCCGTGATGATCACGTCTGCGGCGGAAATGTCCTCATATTCGTTCCCGATGGTGATCGTCCTCCACGGAACCCACTGGGTCGAAGCGAGTTCATTGCGAATTTCCAGTTCGATTGTCTCAGCCGCGTACCCGTAAATTCGAAACCCACGGCCTGTTCGGGAAAAATCCAGCAAGGGCTCAATACCCACCACAACAACGCGGCCAAAGGTCAGTTTCGGGTGAAGTAGAATAATTCCCGACGTCGAACCTGCCTGCCCCGCTGCAAGCGCCAGCGCAACACCCCCGTCGAGGAGTCAATCGTCATCCCGATCGGTGTAGGCGGCTTCAAGCTATAGGATAATGTCTGCGCGGGTCGGTCCGTGTCGGTTGCCATTACGTGAATCTCAAGCAAATCTCCCTCGTTGACCACCCTACTGCCGAGGCCCGCCACCACCGGAAGTTCATTCACTTCACGAACAATCACGGTGACATGACCGGTGGCGCTGAGCGGCGGAAACCCATTGTCCGTGAGATAAATGGTGAAGCGGTTTGTTCCAGGACCGTTGCCTTCACCCATAGACCATCCAAGCGGGCCCGTGCGTGAATCGAGTGCCCCCCACTGGCGGAGTCGGGTGCCAACCTGAAAGAGAGGTTGTCCGGGGGATCGTCCCCGTCCACTGCGCGAGCATTAACCACCGCAACCAATCCCTCGTCTATCACCACCGGTAACTCCGGCAACACGAGTGACGGCGCATGATTGACCCGATCGACCGTGGTTGTTGCATCGGCTATCAAGGGTGCGAGCTCTCGGTTGCCCGTGGCATCAACAGCGATCGAATAGAAGCGGTAACGATGGCCTGATTGTCCGGTGTAAATCGCACCGAGCGTCGTCAAATTGGAGCGCTACACCGCAAACGGGCCCGCGTCAATCGACGCAAAAATATCAAATATTTCGGTAAATGGATCGTCGGATCGAACATCGCGCTCGTGGAAGTAAGTGAGGATGATTCGTGGCGTCGGGTAGACAAGGATGGGTGCCGTTGTGAGCGGGACGTCGATTGCCGTGCTGCCCTGAAAGTAGCGCATCCGGCCACCGACAAAGTAGCGCACAGGATCCAGAGTTGGCGCCGCCTCATGACTCGGCACCAGCAACCGTGCCACGCCCCCCGTTTAGTTGGTTCCCACCGTGCCTCCACCTTTCACATCGGTCAGGCCGGTCATGTCGGGTGGCAGTATTCCAAATCGCGATCCAGCATCAACGCCGTTGGCATCGGTGATTTTCAGTTCCACCAGTACGTTGGTGAGGGGATCGCCGGAATTGTTGACCAGCTCCAGCGTCGCTTTGAACGCAGAATGCGTCGTGACCGCCTCTTGGCCCAGCCGGCAGACGATACTGCAAGGTGCGCTCGATGAATTGTCCGGCTGCCAACATACCGGTAAACGGCACCTCGGCCAACAACTGCGCCCCAGTCCCGATGCTTTTATTTGGCGAAATCCAGACGCCTAGCTTCCAACTTCCGGTCGCCGGTCCCATCACGCGATTGACCTCACGTACCGTCACTGAAAACGACCCGGACGTCTCACCCGAGGTCGGCCCTTCGAGTCGTGAAATCGACAAGTTTGGAAGCGAAGGCACCGTGATCGAAAATGTAAGACTGTCATCGCCTCCATAGGCGTCCCGCACACGCAGTACGACGAAATAAATCCCTTTGGCCGACGGCGGCAGATTCCAACGAAAGATCCTCGTCGCTGGATCGATTGACGCCCCAGCCGGGCCCGCGACCAAGTCAAACACCACCACGGCTGTCTCCGGAACGATTGGGACGCGGAAAGCGACTTCGCCGTTGGGTAGGGCCGTGCGATCGGACACCGCGGCAAATTGGACGGACCGCGGTACTGCGAAGATCGAATCAAATGCAAGGTTATCGACTGCCGGTGACGGCACTCCGACCGGCCAGCGCAAGACCACACGATGGATTGCAGGGCTCGTGATCAAGATACGTTCCTGACTTCCGCCTCTCGCGGCAAACCGGTTCGAATACACTTGAGCTCCCGCCGGATCATAGGACGTCACCACCGTGTGCCCCTCCGCTGGTGGCTGTCTGCCAGCTAAATGCGAGCCTGCTTTATCCAGCCGCATTGGCCGCGAATAGCAACATTACCGGATACAATCCTTCTCCCGCAAATGGCACGTCCTTCCATGAGTAGCTAAACGACCGATCACCTCCATTCGTCAACATCCCCGTCCCTACATCCCGATTATCGCAAGGACCCACGGCTCCGAACCTCTCGTCAAAGATCTGTTCTCCTTTGGGACCGACGCACTTCCACCGAAGGCCCGAATCGCAGTTGTAGCCCGTGAGGTCAACCAATAGATTCCACTGTCCATCATGACCCAGCGGGTTTTTTTCTTCCCAATACCCGCTATAGTTCCAGGGATTTTCTGGAGACGGGTCCCCGAAGTAGCCCAGTGGATTGGTATAGTTCCACACCGGATCGGGTGGCATTGGCCCCGATGGCGGCCTCGGTAGCGGCTTGGCGGGCGGCGATGGTTGGGTTCTCAGCGCCAGTTCATCGCGGATCGCCGTCACTAAAACGCCCTGGCTGGTCCGGATTTCCTGTCCAAACTTGGTCAGCGCCACCGCGGTGATGATGCGCTCGGTGATACCGCTAAAGCGCAGGTCAAGTGCCGTCAGCTTCAGCGGGACTCCGACCACTCCCGCTGGGCCAGCGTTTATTTCCATTCGATCAGCAAAAAAATTGGAGGCATCACCCTTGTTGTAAACCGACACGCTGATACTCGAGTCGAAGTAATACTCGAACTTCAGTCCCTCACCGGGCTGGCTGACCACCTGGATCCTCCGGGGCTGCGACACAAGAAAAACTTGGTGCATGATTGGAAACGTGTTGGGTTCCGTCGGCGTTCGTCCGAGCGACTCGTAAACGAGTTGATTGCCCTTGTAGAGTCGAAGTGCGTAAGTCGAGGAACCGATCGGCTTGAAATCAGGAATAACCTCCAGTACTTCGAACGCCCGATTGCGCTCGAACCGTAGCGCTGCTACAGCGGTACCTCCATCGCCCAGCGCCGTAAGTAAAAAGACCGCTCTCGGCGGTAGAGGCGACGCCGGCAGGGCTTGGTCGAAAGCGAAGCCAGTACCTCTGCCCCGGCTCGGTCGCTATATCCTGAGTTATACCGCCTAAAATCGAGCTATCGCCGGAAATGTTGACAATCTGGTTGCCATCTGCGGGAAGGCCCTCCACACCCTGAGGCGAGGGGGGACGCGGATTCTGATACTCAACCCCGCCTCCCATGGCGCGCCAGCCAGTGATTGTTTCGCTGCCGCCGGCAAGCCGCGCATAGCCTCCGACCGCTCCGGGGTTTTCGAAACTCCCATTGCGAATCAAATTCTGATCGCACGGAATAACAAGTGGTGCGGGCGGGTGGAGCGGAAAAGCGTGCCGCCGCCATGGAGACCGCCACCGGAAGTGGTTCCGTAGAGCCCGCCATCGCTCGCCAAAAGAAGACTACCCCTGGGAGATTGACCCGGTGTGGGAGAACGATCATGGAAGCGCACCGCAGCCCTGAAATCAGTCCCATCCCGGTTGATCACGAACACGCCTCCAAAAGAGGATCCATCGCTGCCGGAGCGACCCGTGCCATAGAGGCGACCGTCGGGTCTCTCGACCATGCGCATGTCTTGCGAAGGCCGATGAATGTCGCCAGCGCCCGCCGGTTCCATCGCTTCGTGCAAATTGGAGGTCCCCAACCGCCGCCCCCAATGGCCGTCCGAAAGATGGATCCGTAACTGCTTCCCCCTCCCGTCCCACGGCCATTGTTGCTATAGCCGTAAAAAGCGCCATCAGGAGCCCGCGCCAGCCCTGTGAAAATACCGCCGATCGCTCCGATTTCCAGGGGAAGAACATAAATGTGTTCATATAGATAGGGCGCAATCGGCGAAATTCGAATCCATTGAAGCCGGTGCGCCATCGTATCGTGGCTGAGTGCCGGTACTCCTGTTGACCCGAGCTTCGCAAAGGGGTGACAGGCAATGCAATTGAAGCCATCGCGTCCGACAAGTTTCCAGCCCACCTTGCATCGTGCGCCGTCGAAGCGGGATCGGACAAGGCGCCGTCCGGTTAGTCGGATTGGAGGAATGATGAGTGAAGTGGTGCGGCATGGGTGGTACCGAAGCGCGGCATGGGGGTGGCCATATACGGTCGCACTTTCGGGCTCTCGTTCAATATTCGAAACAACCAGGCGGGTTTCAGCTTGGCCACCGCCGCGGTCAGGTGCGGCGGTAGGCGCCCCTCATCTCCAAGATCCACGGCGCCTATCGTTTGGAACCAATCCGCGGGCCCATTCTCGAGCGGACTACCGACGCTATCGCGCGCGTGACAGGCATAACAGTTCAACCGGGCCATCGTTTGAGCCAAGGTGATCGCCGAAGAAATCGGTTCGGCGAGCGTGGCAGCCGAGGCAACGGTCTGCCGCAGCGCCTGGCGAGTTCGAGCAGTGGCTTCTGTATTGACGCAGTCACACCGGTTACCGCATGGCACGCGCCGCAATTCAACCGGGAATACGACTCCTGTCCGTGAACTGCTTTCGTGGTATCCACGATAAATTCCGTGTGACCCACGGGTATCAATGGCCGGACAAAGTGGCTGAAAGCGCGCGAGGAGACCTTCTGTCGCGCCAAGTCCGGACCCGCCCACTGGAGATCGAGTTCATAACCGCCGCCGTTCTGAAAGAACAGAAGTGTGAAGCTGTGAGGTCCAGCCGGCAGGCTGGCTTTAACGGAACGTTCCGCCAGACCATGCTCCCCGTCATTATCGATCAATCGGCTTCCGTCGAGAAATAGTTGAGAACCGTCGTCCGAATTCAGCCAAAACGTGTAGTCGCCTTCGGACGGAACATCGAGCACGCCTTGAAAACGAAGGCCAAAATCACCAGAGCGGGTGGTGACCTTGGGATCGACAGTCGGATGGACGCCCGAGGCCGCGGGTGTTCGGGTATCAAACTCGGCACAGTTTGCCAAAGCGGCCTTCGAAGTACTCGAATTGAAGTCCCGCTTGGGGAGTGAGTGATCTGCGGTTGGCATCGGTGAGTTGGTCTCGCAGGAGATAGGTTGCAATGCTTGTCGCCTCCGATTCAGAAAGATCCGACGATGGCATCCGGCCGCCCGGACGATGCCGGACGGGGTCCAGAAGGATTGGGTCTCTGACTGTTTACTTGTCATTGACTGCACCGTTTATTGACTCAGTTCATTCTCTTTACGACTCACGCACCCCGCTGGAGCGCAGCTCCTTCCCGTCTTCCTTCCTGCTGTTGCCTTCTGTTTTATCTATTGTTCAATCCACACCCGGTCAAAACGGTACCACCAGAGCGGTTCGATCAGGTTCCCTTTGAGCCAAGGTTGCCGAAGGGCGAAGAGCTTGCGATGTCCCAGCGGCACGTAGGGCGCATCATTCAACACAATGCGTTCCGCTTGGTGATACAGCTCGAACCGGCGTGCCGCATCCGGGCAGGGACCGGCTTCGTCCAGGAGTCGATCCAAAGCGGGATTGCTATAAAAGAGTCGTTCATGGAATCGGTTTCGGTGATGGATTTGCTGTGGAAAATCATGGCGAGCCAATCCTTCGGATCGGGGAAGCTGCCGTTGGAATCGGCAATGTTCATCGAGACCCTGCGGCGGACGCCAGTCATTGAACTCAGTTGGGAGTTGTTCACCGGGCGCAGGGTGATTCGGATGCCGGCGTCCTTGAGGTCGGCCTGAATGGCTTGCGCCCAGCGCGTGATATGTTGCCGGTCGTCATGCACCAGTTCGAGGCTGCCCGGCAAGCTGTCAGGATACCCCGCATCACGCAGGAGTTGCCGGGCGCGCCCGGTGTCATGCGCGTGCCCTCGGATGAGTGGATCGTACCCCGGAATAATCGGGTTGATGAGGCCCGTGCCGGGATCAACTAGATGCGGGCTTAACCGTTGGATGTGATTCTTGTCCACTGCACAGGCAATCGCCTGCCGCACCTTCACCTCATTGAGCGGCGGTATTTCTGTGTTCAGGCAGAGGTAACCCAGGGTGAACGCGGGCGATTGCTCGATCCGATCTTTCCAGACGGGATCGCGACTGAGCCGCTTGAAATCCGACACGGGCACGCCGACTCCCGTGATATTGGCGATGTCCAATTCCCCGCGCTCGAACATCATCAGATGCGTGGATTCGTCGCCTCCGATCATCACGGCGATCTCGTCGAAGAACTGGCGCTCCGGCCGGAAGTAATGCGGGTTCTTCTCGAATCGGATGCGCGCGCCGCGGATCCATTCCTTGACCCGATAAGGGCCGGTGCAAACCGGGCGCGGCCCGCAATCGGCGGATGGCCTGGCCAAGGTTTCCCGTGCCACAGCTTTGCCCCAATCAAGGGCCAGAACGTATTTGAAAGTGAGGTCCGGTTCATCGAGTTCGATCACCAAAGTGTCCAGGGTGGGGGCGCGCAGACCCGAGACATGGTTCGTGAGCCCTTTGCTGAACGCTGCGCCTCCTTTGATGTTGCGGACGTAGGTACCCTTCCAAGACGGCAAGGCCGGATCAAAGAATCGTTCCAACGAATAGACGTGATCCTCCGCCGTGACCAGGCGGCCATTGGAAAATTTCGATCCGGGCAGCAGATGCAGCGTGTAGGTGCGTTGGTCCGTGCTGACACTCCAATCGCGGGTCTGATTGTCGATGACTTCCGTCCGGTTCGTGATGTCGAGCAGCGACTGGAAAAGCAGCACATTCAGCAAGCCGTCTTGATTGCTGTCGTAAAGCGCGGGATCGAGTGATCTCGGGTCTGCCGGGCGGGCGAGGCGGAGAATCTTTCGAGGTAGCGAAGCGGCGAACAAGGAGGTCGTGGAGAACAAAAGCAGGAACAGAACTATCACAGAAGCAAACGAAGGGAACGAAGACGGAGAGAAAGGAGTGAGGAGCGGACTCAGCCAATCCCAACGGGATTGCGTCCTCCAGCCCAAGGTTGCGAGGCACGAGCTACCTTGGGGATCCGACGCCAAAGAGCAATCAACCCCAACGGGGTTGCGGCCTCCAACGGGAAGAAGCGATTCAATCCCAGACATAGCGTTCATCCCATTCGAGTTCGTGTTTCCGCAGCAGCGCTCGCAATTCGTCCTGAAAGGTCAGTTTCCGGTGATGCTCTTCCTGGTTGGCGATGTAATCCCTGACCTGGTCCAAGTTCGATTGGCTGACCGAGAAATCCGCGTAACCGCCGTGCCATTCAAAACCAGCAAGATCCCCGGCCTGTTCTTTCAGCCAGCGGCTTGAGATGCGTTTGACCTTCCTTACCAAGTCCGCCTGCGTGATGGTGCGGCCAAACTGCGTCAACATGTGAACGTGGTCCTCTACGCCGCCGACAAGAATGGGCGGACAATCGAGCCGCTTGGAGACCTCGCCCAGATGCGCGTGCAACGGTTCACGGATCTACCGGTCCCGGAGCCAGGGACGGCGGTCCTTGGTGGAGAAGACGAGATGAAGGTAAACAACTGACAAAGATTGAGGCATGGTTGTCCTTTCAACCAGGACGGGCGCAACCCCGTCTGTGTTGAGACATTCTCCGGCTTATTACCCAAGGTAGCTCGTGCCTCGCAACCTTGGGCTTCAAGACGGAATCCCTTTGGGATTCTTCCAGCGATGGATCGTTTACACGCACCTTCGTTTCCTTCTGTAAAAAACTCCTCATCCCTTCCGTTTCGGATCGAGCACTTCCTGCATGCCCTGCCCGAGCAGATTGAACGAGAGGACCGTCAGCACGATGGCGGCGCCGGGCACGATGCCCAGATGCGGCGCGGTGATGAAGTAAGGCTGACCGTCGGTAATCATCGAGCCCCAGGTCGGCGCCGGCGCCGGCACACCGATGCCGAGGTAGCCCAGGCCGGCTTCGAGCATGATGGTGTTCGCCGTCAGCATAACCGCCATCACGATGATGGTCGGCAGGATATTGGGCAGGACGTGGCCGAAAATCAGTCGCGCATCCGAAGCGCCCAGCGCCCGGGACGCCATGATGAATTCGCGCTCCTTGACGCTGAGCACCTGGGCGCGAATCACCCGCACCGATGCCGGGCCAGTAGACGAAGCCGATGATGAGAAACAGGCTGACCATCCCGCGCTTCAATTCCACATCGAGCCAGTGCCAGGGCAGGGAGCTGGGATGCAGATGCAAGGCGCGACCGTCCAGTACTCCCGCGAACGCGACCGCCAAGAGAATCGCGGGCAGCGTCATGTTCATCTCCGTAAAGCGCATCAACAGCAGGTCCAGCTTCCCGCCGCGAAATCCGGCGATCACTCCGACGACCACCCCGATCAGCATTGCCGTGAGCATTCCCGCCACCCCGACCGTGAGCGAAACACGGGTCCCGTAAACCACGCGCCTGAACACGTCGCGCCCGAGATTGTCGGTGCCGGCGAGGAACTGCCTGCTCGCCTTCATCGGCATGCCGTCCTCGTCCAGGCCCGTCGGGAATTGTTGGATGGGATCGTGCAGCAGGCCGGCCTTGACCCAGAGCGGCGCGGTCACCGCCGCCAGGACCAGCAGGGTCAGCATGCAGCCGCCGACGAGGACGAGGCGGTTCCGGAGAACTCCCCCAAGCCAGCCTTGAGATTCAGACAGGGACGTTGCAGGGCTTTGATTTGACATGCGAATGCTCTCGACGGTGCGGGATGAATTAGTGCTTGGCGACGGCTAAATGGTTTCGTGCAGAACGGGTAGATCTCGGGGAATCTGGTGCACGGGGCCAAAGCAAATGACTGGCCGCGCGAGCGCTCAGGTATGGGCTGTCGCCGCATCAATTCGTCTTTCGCCAGCACGGGCGCAAATGACTGAATCGCCTCCGAGCCAGAAAGTTGGGGCCGGCCCAGATGGCCGTGGAATCTGGCTCCCCTGATCAAGAGCACCTCACGCATGCTGTCTGCAAAAAATTCCCAACCGAGCGCCTGCGTCATTTTACGCGATTGCGGAGGCTTTCGAGGAGTACAGCCGCAAAAATCACAACACTCGTGACCATGGGGTAAAGATAGGGATTGGCGTTAATGATCACGAGGCCGTTCTCGATGGTTTGAATCAGGAGCGCGCCGAGCAGCGTGCCAGGCAGGACATTTCCTCGTCCGCCCAACAGGCTGGTGCCGCCGAGCACGGCGGCGGCGATGGCGGCGAATTCCTTTTGCTCACCAAACTTGGGAGAGACTGCACCGAGTTGGCCTAACGTGACCATGGCCGCCACGGCGGCGCAGACTCCGCTAATAAGATCGACCGCCGCGAGAATGCGGCCGGTCCGGATGCCGGCCTTCTTCGCCATCTCCACATCGTGGCCGACGGCGAAGATCTGACGGCCGAACGGCGTGCGAGTCAGCACCAGATGCGCGAGAATGAGCACGCCCGCGAAGAGCCAGGCCGGTAGTGGCACGCTGAGGAATCGGGCGGAACCAATCTGGAGAAAGCTGTCAGGCAGATTCAGTGCGCGGGTCTCGGTGATGCGCAGGCCGAGGCCGCGTCCGATGAAGAGCGTTGCCAGCGTAAAAATGAAAGCCGCGACGCGGACGCGTGTAATCGAAAAGGCGTTGAATGCGCCGAAGACGAGCGAGACGCCGACCATGACGAGCAATGCGAGCGGCAGTGGCCAGCCGGCAATCGCCATTTTCCCCGCGATGGCGGCGGCCACGAACATGATGGCGCCCACGGACAAATCCACTCCTGCCGTCAGCAGCACGAAGGTCATTCCCACCGCGACGATGCTCGTCGAGGATGCCTGCACGACGATGTTCACGAGATTGCGCGGTTCGAGAAACTTCTCCGATTGCGTGCCGAAGAATGCGAGCACTGCGGCAAAGAGCAGCAGCGGCGCGAAGTCGAGCAGACGTTGCCCGGCGCGATTCACGAGCCGACCTCCTTCTTGGTTCCGAGGGCGGCGGCCAGGATGCGCTCGCGGTCGAACTGCTTACGCGGAAGGTCGTCCACCAATTTTCCGCTGCGCATGACGAGGATGCGGTCGCACAACCCCATCAACTCCTCCATCTCCGAGGAGATGACGAGCACGCCCGCGCCCTGATCGGCGAGTTCATGGATGAGCCGGTAAATTTCAAACTTCGCGCCCACGTCGATGCTGCGCGTCGGTTCATCGAGGATGAGCACCTTGGGATTGGTCAAAAGCCATTTGCCGAGCACGACCTTTTGCTGATTGCCACCGCTCATGGTCCGCACTGGCTGCGTGTCGCTCGTCTTGGAGTCGAGTTGCACCACCGATCGGATCCGCGTGACGGCGGCTTGCCACCAGTCGCGCAGGAGCCAGCGCACGGGTGTTCGCCCATGCTGCGGCAGAGTGACAAGTGCGAGGTTGTCGGCCACCGCTGCGGCGAGACACAACCCCTCGCTGCGGCGGTTCTCAGTGAGGAAGGCCACACCGCGTTCAATCAAGTGGCGAGGCGAGAGACGGTGAAGCGCTTCACCCGCAAGCCGCACCTCCCCGTGCTCACGCGTGTCGAGACCGAAGAGGATGCGCGCCAGTTTCGAGCGGCCCGCGCCCATCAAGCCGGACAGCCCGAGCACTTCGCCGCGATGTAGCGTGAAGGAAATGTTCTCCACGACGCCCGGTTACGAAACATTGCGCACTTCCAGAATGGGAGCGCCATCCTCCGAACGAGCGCCTTCATTGCGGCGCTCCGGGAAAAGCTGATTCATCGTCCGCCCAACCATAAGCGAGACGAGTTTCTCGGTGGTGAACGCCTTCGTCACGCCGGAGCCCACCACCTCGCCGTCGCGCAGCACCACGATGTCATCATAGAGCCGAACACCTCGGCTAGCGTGCGCGAGATGTAGATGATCACCAGCCCGCTGGCGCGCAGGCGAGCGATCAGCGCGAAGAGCCGCGCCGTTTCGCGTTCGCTCAACGAAGTCGTCGGCTCGTCGAAGATGATGAGCCGTGCTTCGATGCTCAGGGCCTTGGCGATCTCGACCAGTTGTCGCTCGCCGGGGGAAAGCCTCTCCACCAGCCGGTGCGGCGGAATTTCCAGGCCCACTTCGCGCAACAACTCCGCCGCGCGCTCGTGCATCTCAGCGCGCCGGATGAATGGCGTCGCGCCGGCACGCGGGAACCGGGTGAGAAAAATATTCTCCGCGATGGAGAGGTTTGGAAACAGGTTCAGCTCCTGATGAATAAACGCAATGCCGCGGCGCGCGGCCTCCTGCGGGCTTTGCGGCGCGTAGTCAGCGCCCGCAAACCGGAGAGCGCCCGCTTCGGGCTGGAGATTCCCGCCCAGGATGTTCATCAGCGTGGACTTGCCCGCCCCATTCTCGCCGACCAACCCAACCATGCCGCCCACCGGCACACTGAAGCTCACGCCTTTGAGCACCTTCACGCCGAAGAACGACTTCTCGATGCCTCGCAGCGTGAGGAGTTCGTTCTTGGTTGTTGGTTGTTCGTGTGCATGCGCGCTTGTTGCCATCAACCACGAACTACGAACTATAAACCACGAACCACAAACCTATTTCGCACCGCATCGAGCACGGCCGCAAACAAGATCACGGCCCCTTTGGTCATGGTGATGGAGAATTGTGACAGGCTCAGGATGTTCAGCGCGTTGTTGAGCACGGTGAGGAAGAGCACGTAGAAAATCGTCTAGGCAATCTTGCCCTTGCCGCCGAACAGGCTCGTGCCTCCCACAACTGTCGCGCCGATGATGTCCAAAAGAATCTCCCGACCGAGCACGGGCGAACCGGTCTCCAGGCGTCCGGTGAGCATCACCGACGCAAGTGCAGCGCAGAAGCCCGAGGCTACGTAGGCAGCGAATGTCATCGCGCGCACCGGCACGCCGGAGATGTGGGCTGTGGTGGCATTTTGGCCGACAGAGTAGAGCCAGCGTCCGAAGACCGTGCGCCGGAGCATCAGATGCGCGGCGACAGCGAGTGCAGCGGTGAGCACGACTGCGAAGGGTAAGCGTTGGCCCAGGGCGAGGAATGATGCTGGCAAACCGTAGATGTTCTTCGATTGCGTCAGCCACACGGCGAATCCGCTCAGGAACATCATCGACGCCAGCGTCACGATGAACGACGGCAATCGAAGTAGCGTGATGACAGCGCCCTTCAACGCGCCGAGTCCCGCGCCCAGGGCGAGCATCACCAACACGCCGATGCCAGCCGGAGTTCCACCGCCACCGCTGATGAACGACAAGCGTGCCCGGAACGGCGTGCCGATGACGCCCGAACGCAGCGTGTTGATGAGCTCGCGCATCGGCCTCTGCCAGCGCCAGTTTTCGTGGACGAAGAACGGCGTCTTGGCCTTCGCGAACGCCGAGATCATTTGCCGCGCGTCCTTCAGCGAGGCCGCCATCGGCTTCTGGCAGATGCACGGGATGCGGTGCTTCGCGCAGAGCAGCAAGAGCGGCTTGTGGGCGCCGACCTCGGTGATGTTGTCCACGAAGTCGGGTTTCAGTTCGCGCAGCAGCTTCCCGGCGTCGTCATAGACCGCGGGTACGCCCAGGTCACGCGCAAACGCCTCTGCCTTGTCGCGGCTGCGATTGTAGATAGCGACGCACTCGACACCGCCGACCTCGCGCCATGCCGCGAGCTGGCAGCGTGCCCAAAACTCGGCACCGAAGATGGCGAAGCGGAGTGGTTTCATGCCTTGGTTGTAAACAACGGTTTCCAATACGCCAAGCTCTGCGCGGCCCACGATTCTTCCTTAGCAACCGTTCGTTCGATCTCGGCTTCTGGCGGCGTCCAAAGTTCCAGCACTGTGGTCTCGCAGCGGTGGAAGGGCGTGAACCCAGTCAACAGCCGGGGCACATCGAGCTGACCCGCACCTGCCGGACGGCCCTCCACGGTGAAGCCCATGAGGTACGGCACTCGCGCGATGTGAAAATCCTTGATGTGGAGATTCAACGTGAGCGGGCCCAGTTCCCGCAGCACGGTGTCCAGTCCTTCGCCCGCGCCGAGCGAGTTCGCAGTGTCGAGGCACACACCGATGCGGTCGCTGCCGGCGTTCTCGACCATTTCGCGCAAGGTCGCGGCGGGAAAGCGGTCGTGATTCTCGATGCCGAGCTTGAGCCGAGTCAGCAGCGGTACGCTTTGACCCAGCACATGGAGACTGCCTCGGGCGTGGGATGATACTCGGCGTCGTCGATGACGAAACGAATTAGCTTCGCACCGAGGCGGCGCGCGATCGCGGCGTAGGCTTGAACGTTTCCCAAAGTCAGGCACCGCGCGCCGATCTCGAGTCGCACGCCTTCGCTGGCGGCCCGCCTGGCCAGGAGGTCCAGGCGTGCTTCGTCGAAGGTGTGCAGCGGCAGGTTGTCGCCAATTTGCAGCAGCTTCACACCATGCTCGCGGCACCGGCCGAGCAAGCCATGTTCATCGAGCGGTCGGGTCGGCGCGTACCCCGGCACGCCAACGGCCCAACCGAACGTGTAACTGCTGAGGCCGAGGATCATTTGTTCGTGATGTCCCGCACTCGCTCGCGAATGTCGTTCATCTCAAAAAAGTTTCTGCCAACCTTCCTTGAAGAGCACCGCCTTGGCGCGCTTGCTGATCTTGTAGGCGGCATCGGAGAACGTGCCATTCACTTCGCCGAAGAGCACCGCGATCTGAATCCGCAGGTGGCCGAGCACGAAGTCCCGCACCGCGTCCTTCGGCACGCCAGCCGCAACCAGTCGATCATGGCCTTCCTTCACGACTTCCATGCAGGTCTGGGCGAGCGTTTCCACGAGGGCCGGCTCCAGCATCGCCATCTGCTCCAGGGTCACGCGATGGGCGCGGCTCACCGGCGCATACATGGCGGTGGAGACTTCGAGGCCGAGTTCGTAGCAGCTCTCCGCACCCCACATCAGCGCCACGACGATTCCCTGCTTTGGCGAGATCTCCCCTAGAAATCGCGGAACGCCTTCTCCGTGGGCTCCTAGTTGAACACCGACGGATGGCACGGATGCGCGATGACGCAGCCGATGTCGGCGCGGCGCGGCAACTGATCGTCGAGAGGCGCGGCGGGATCGAGCGTCATCAGCAGGGAGGCGGGCTTCATCCTCGGCACCACCTCGCGCGCGACGGCGCCGATGGCCATGTCCGGCACGGCGAGGATCACCACATCCCCCGCAGGCACCGCCGTGGCCTGATCAGAAAGAGTGACGCCGCGCTGGTGCAGGTTCTCGATGCCCTTGGGGGAAACTTCGAGATAATGAACTTTGTAGTTCGTCTTGAGAAAATTGTCGGTCAGGCGGCAGCCCATTTTGCCGCCCGCGCCAATGAGTGTGATTGTTTTCATTCGTTCCTGGTTAGTTGTCGGTTGTTCGTGCTCACCGTGCTGCGGGTTTCCAACTCGCGCGGCTTCCATCAATCGCCATCTGGAAGTGGAGCGATTCAATGAGTGTGGTCTTGCTGCCGTCCGGTCGGATAAGCCAGACGGGGCGCTTGTCGGCGGGTTTCTCGGAATAAATCTTCAGCATCCGTTCCTTGTTGCTCCAGTAGCGCTCGTCGGTGCGGCGGAAGGAAATCCATTTTCCATCCAGCGACCAGGCGCTCGGCGCGCAGACGCTGTTCGCGCCAAAGGTGGTGAGCTGGCGCTGACCGGTGCCGTCAACGTTGATGATGAACAGTTCCAGCGCTTCCGCGACGGGGAAGGAATAGACGAGTTGCTTCGAGTCCGCGACCAGTTCGGGGACGTTGCGCCCACCTTGCTGATTTCCTTCACAACCTAGCGCTTGTTGGTGCCGTGGTGGTTCATGACAAAGACGGTCACTCCGCCTCCTTCATGGCCGGTGTAGGTGATGAGCCTACCATCAGGCGAGAGCGTCGGATCATGGCCTTCGCCGAGAGCCTGTTCATCGCTGCCGTGGGGCTTGATGCTGGCCATTCCGGGCTTGTCGCCGTGTTTGCCGAAGACAATGCGCTCGCCGCGCGGGGTTTTCTGCCAGCTCGGCATATAACAAACGTCGTGCATGCGATTCAGTCGTCGCAACTTTGAGCCGTCGGCCTTGCAGACCCAGAGATTCGTCGTGCCCTCGCGATCTGACATGAAGCAAATCTGTTTCCCATCCGGAGACCAGCACGGGTAACGGTCCTCGGACTTCGGCGAGCGCGAGACGTTAAATATGTCGCCGGTGGTAGGGTCTGCAACGAACACCTCGGTATCCCCCGTGCGGACGGACGTGACGAGAAGTTTTTGGCAACCAAGGTCGGCCGCTCCTGCGGTCGCTACCGAGACGGCGGCAAAAGCGATCACCGCCGCGGGAAGCATAAGAAGTTGTTTCTGGTTCACATTCATATTCGTGTTCCTAAATTCTCTCTGCAGCTTCAAACGGTGACAGAATCTCTGCCGCCGAAAATGCGCCTATGGCAAAGAGGATCGTGCCGATGGCCACTGCATGGGCGGCTGGGTATGGAGCTTTGTGGAACTTCATGGTGGGTGTTTATGGTTTGGTCGTTGAGACTTTCAGAACTTCCTCGCCCGTCAGCGCGCGATTGTAGAGCTGCATGTTGTCAATCCGGCCGTGGAAACAGTCCACCCAGGTCTTGCCTTTGCTGTTGGTGTTGCCGCCGATGATGATGGGATTCTCATCCTGATACTTGAAGGGAATCGAGTACGGCTCCGACTTTGCCAGTTTTCCGTTCACGTAGAGTTTGAAGACCGCGTTGTCGTAGCTTCCCGCGAGGTGAATCTATTCGCCGACGGGCATATCGTCCACACTCTTGGTATTCTTGTAGTGAGCGCCATCCGCATCAACCGAGAACAACGCTTTGTTCTTCACCACCGCCAGGCCGAAATATTCCGAAGGGCCGTCCTTCACCTCGCGCGAGATGCTCGTGTTCCAGGTTGCATCGGCGGTGCGGTTCACCCAGGCGGAAACGGTGAGGCCGTCCTTCATGTCATCGAGTGAAGCAGCGTGAGGAACTTCCACCAGTGCGTCCTGCTGGCACGCGATTGCGCTGCCAAACTTGCCCCGACGCGAACAGCTCCGTGCACCGCACCGTGATGATTGCCGCTGGAACTGTCCCGGGCTTGCCCGCCGTCTGTCTCGTCAAATTTCCACTGGTCGCTCTTCGCGCCGATACAATAGAGGTTTTTCTCCGTGCGGATGAAGACCTGCCCCTGAGAAACGGCCGGCGACGCCTGGACCTTTTCGCCAAGTAGATTCTTCGCCAGCACTTTGAACTCAGACCCCGCTTCGATGACGGTCGTCTCGCCGTTGTCGCCAACGAAATAGATCCGACCCGCCGCCGCCACGGGCGATGCCGCGAAGTTTCCACCCACGTGTTCCTGCCAGACGATCTCGCCGGTGTCCGCTTTCATGCAAGTAACGACGCTGCCGTCGGTGATGGCGAAGAGGTGCGGTTTCAGGTAAATCATCGAAGGAACTTTCGGCATGCCCTCCTTCTGCTCCCAGACGAGATTCGCTTCCTTCAGATCCCCTTGGCCGCCGAGCTTGAAGGCTTTGATCGTCTCCTTGCCACCCCAACCGCCCGAGGTGAACACCAACCCATCGCCCAGCACGGCCGAAGGCACCTTGCCTTCGCCGATGAATTGATGGCTCCAGAGCCGCTCGCCGGTTTTGAAGTCGAAGCCTTGCACAACGTCGCCAGCCTCGGTCACAACCTGCGCCTTGCCGCCCTGTTCCCAAATGCACGGCACGCCGTGCGAGATGCGCGAGAGTCCGCGTTTGCCTTGCCAACGTTCCTTGCCGGTCCTTGCGTCGAGCGCCATGACGCGGGCCTGATCCCACGCCTGTTGCCAGCCAAGTTTTTTGTCCTCGCCGTCGCTGCTACCGTCGCGCGCCATGATCAGCAGGCCGTCGTGCCGTATCGGCGATGAACCCAGGCCGTGCTCGCCGAAGAATTTGTAGTCGTGGTTTTCCTAGGCCAGGGAGCCGTCGAATTTCAGCGCGACAAAACTTCCATCGTTGAAGGCCGCATAGACCCGCTCGCCATCCGTCGCGGTGGTGCCAAACATGCGGTCACCCCAGACCACGGGCGACGACCAGGATTCTCCAGGCAACTCGGACTTCCACGCGATGTTCTCGGTCGCGGACCATTTGAGTGGGGGATTGCTCTCCGTGGAAAGACCCTGCGCCGCCGCTGCGGAGAAAAGTAGCGCCGGGACGAGATGAAGAACTCGATTCATACTCATGGTTTGTTTTCGTGAATGACCAGTTTTGGAAACGGGAACAGCACCTCAACTCACGATGGGCCACTTGAAGGTGGAGGTGAGCGCGATGCGCTTCCCCGTTGCGGACGATTCGCGCGCGGCTGTGATGATTTCAAGAACGTGCAAGGCCTGCTCGGGCGTCACGAGCAACTCCTTGCCAGTGACGAGACATTCGGCCGCGAGGGCTGCGCCTTGTTGCCACTTATAGCCTTGTGGGTCGGTGACGTGACGCTCGAGGGTGGGCGAATTTTTCGTGGCGAGGTCCACGCCGAGAGGCTCCCAATCGTAGCCGACCAACCCCATGAATCCGGTCGAACCGACGATGCTGATCGTGTGGCGCGTCTCCTTGCTGCCGTTGTGGCCGTTCGGGTTGAAGTAATTGAAGCCCGACTGCACATGGGAAATGATCCCCTGGCCGTGGTCGAGCAACACCATCGCGTTATCCTCCTCGGTGACTTTGATTCGTCCCTTGTCGCTGACCGTGCGCTCCGGCGTGACGATGCTCAACATCGCACTTACGTTTTTCACCGGGCCGAGCAAGCCGGTGAGCGACGTCAGATTGTATACCGCCAGATCCGGCAAACTGCCGCCGCCTTTCTCGTAGAAAAATGCCGACCAACCCGGCCCTTCATGTCCGTAATCCGCATGCGCCGCCGCGACACGGCCGAGCTTGCCGGCGGCGAGTTGCTTCGCCATGAACGCAAACTGCGGGCTCTGCACGGTGATCGGCGCGCCCCACAGCCGGAGATTCTTCGCCTTCGCGATGCGCAAGAGATCCTGCCCCGCGGCGAGCGTGTTTCCGATCGGTTTCTCGCTCCACACATGCTTGCCGGCTTCCAGCGCGCGACGATTGATGCCCTCGTGTTGTTGCATGTCCGTGGTATCGATGAGGAAATCAAACGGCTCGCCCGCCAGCATGGCTTCAATGTTTGGATAATGATGCGCGACCTTGAACCGCTCCGCCTGGCGCCTCGCGCGCTCCGGCTTGATGTCGCACAGGCTGACGACTTCGACGAATGGGCAGTTCGTCAATTGGGGGAGGTATTGGTTTGAAACGCTCCCGCAGCCAATCAGCCCGGTGCGAATCCGCTTCGCGGGCACGTCTGCCACGAGCGTGCTGACCGCGCCCGAAGCCAGCGCAGCCCCGGCGAGCATACTGGTCTTGGTGAAGTCACGACGAGTGAGTGCAGAGAATGTATTCATGTTTTAGATTTAAGTGCTTGTGACTGATTTAATCCATTCGGAAATTCCCGCCACGCTTTCGCCGCCACGCCGATCCAACCGGTGTCCACGCCAGTCGCTGCTCGCAGGATTGGCAGGTCGCGATGCAGTTCAAACCAGATGTGACGACGGGTGAAAGCGATGAAATGAACCCAATACGGCCCGTTGATCATCCCAAGCCCGCCAGCTATCACGACCGCTTCGGGATCAAGCACGTTAACGAGCAGTGCGACCTGCGACTCCAGCGCCTCGCTGGCACTTTGAACAATCTTTTCCGCCACCGAATTGCTAGCGGAGGCGGTGGCGAGCACTTCGCGGCTGGTAGTCGCGTTGCCATGAAGAGCGTCGAACCACGTCACCCGTGCCGGCCCGGAGGCTATTTCCTCCAGAGTTCATGTCAGCCAGGAAGGCATTCGTTTGAGTTTAAGGTGTGTCGAGATCGGTGCTGAGTTTCACCAGCATTCCGCTGATGTGCTCGTTCGATCCCGTGCGCGTGAAGAAAACGTTGACGCATGGTTCATGGCTATACACTCGCGGCACCGTCCGCCTCCGACTAGAACATGCGGTTCGAAATTTAGGACGATTTTTCATCGCGAGAGCTGGCGATGTACATGCTTTGCGCAGACTGCGGGCGACAGAACAATTACGACGAAAGCATCATTGCTTCATTTTTTCGGGCTCAGTCTTCCCGTCCCCAATGCGCTCCGATTTCCCACGTTCACTCCGGCACAGCGTCAGGCGGACTTTCCTTCGTTCCTTCCATGCGCTTAACCGCTCCCCACGGCTTGAGAACCTGAGGCACTCATGGCTTGGCGGGCTGGATTTCGAGAATGGCGTCGAAGAGTTCACCCTGGCGCAACCCGTCGCGGGTGATGTCGAAGGCAATGATTCGCACGCCCGGCTTCGCGTCGTGTGCAGCGGCGATGCGGAAGGAAAATTTGTCGCGCGCCTCGGCGGCAACCCGGCCCTCGAGCATCCGTGGCTCGGAGGTGAGGCCTGGCGGAGTATGAATCTCGATGCGATGGCTCTGAGCGCGGGGCTGGAAGTTGCGCACTTCGAGCTTCAACTCGACCGCTTCGCCCGCGCGAACCGTCGAGCGATACGGCTCAGCGCGCACCCAGAATAGATCGAACCAGTAGCGGTAGTCCTGCTCCGAACTGAGCGCGCGAAACGCGTCGCGCATCGCGTAGGACCATTTGCGGTAGCGTTCGATGAATTTCGCGGGCCGATCCATCACGAACGAGTGGCCACCCATCAGCAGATCGGGCTTGAGTCTCTTCAGGTATTCAGCCCCATAGATATAACCTTCCTCCAGGATGGCGCTGTTGTGTGCAACCATCGCTTCGTGGCCGGTCTGCTTCGGATCATCGGGGTCGCCAAAAATGTTGTCGCCGGTGAAGGCGACTCTACGTCCGTCAATCTCGCCATGCAGGCACAGGGCGAATTCCGTCTGGCCGGGCATCCAGTCGATGGTGAACTTCTTTCCTTCCCACATGAACGATTCGCCGGACTTGAACGCGCGGTCCACTCGCACACCGTTGACGCGCGTGCCGTCGACGGCCTTCTTCCCATAGGCCTGAATCGGCGCAGCGTAGTCGAACCATTCCGGGTGCTCCATCTTGTCCACCATGCGGTCGAGCGCCCAGATCTGTGCGCCCCATTTCTCGCGCAGATGCGGCGCTTCGAGGAAATGGTCGCCGTGCATGTGCGAGACGACGATGGCGTCGATCGCCTTGAGTCCGAAGTGCTCACGCATCCCTTCCAGCGCGGTGTCGAGCATCCGCTCGTCCAGCAGCCCACAATCCGATAGCAACGCGTGGCCGTTGTCCGAGAGAATGAGCGAGAAGTTCGGCCAGAAGTTCGGGCGCTTGAACTTGAACAGGTGCGGTGACACCTGCCAGATGTTCGAGACGACGGTGGGGTTGGAAACCTTGTCCTGATACGCGACCGAGCCGCCTTCGGGATCGTAGCCGCGCATGTAAACTTTCTCCAACCGCACCAGCTTGCCGTCATACTGCTGTAACTGCTTCCGCGGCTCACGAACCGGCGGCCCGTGCGAAGGCAGCAGCCATGCGAGGTCGGAATCGGCGAGTCGCGCCGCAGACTTTCGCAGCGCCCGGATGCCGGCGGCGAAGCCGTAATCCCACTCCGTGTCGAACCATGTGTGCATCTTCGCGCCGTCGAGCATCACATCACCGCTGAAAGCGATCACGCGACCACTCTCTCGCAGCCGATACGTCATGCCGCCGGGACTGGTCCCGCGAGTGTCGATGCACGTGAACTCGTGCCCGCGCCAGACGAACGTGTCGTTGGTCGTGAACGTTCGGTTGAGCGGGACGGGTTGAATGGGCGGGCGCACGAAACTGGAGCCATGAATCGTGAACGCATCGCCGAGGCTTACGTTCATCTTGCGAAAGTCCAGCGGGCGCTCGAACAACGTTCGTTCCGCTTCGGGCACGGCGACCTGGGTGCCACGCTCGCGCCACGGCCCGAGCTTCGATGCGCCCTGGCACTCCTCGCGATGATGGTCGGTGAACAAAACCCACTCAACACGCTTTACGCCGATCTCCCCGAGGTGTTCCAGCACGCCGCCCTCGCCGAGATTAATCAGCAGCGCGGCATCGCCGTCACGCAGGACATGGACATTGCAGGTGTCCGTCCAGACAAAGAAGTTCGGCAGCGTCCTGGCGTCCGGTTGGGAAAAGCCGGCGGCGGCAAGCGGGCCGCAACCAACGACGAGTGCGGCGAGCCAAGCGAGCGACGAAGGGAGAGCAATCATGCGGGCAGCGTTGCGACGCCACCCGGCAGCGCGAAGAGCTTGAGGCAAAGGAAGGGTTTCATTAGTCGCCGCCGATTTTGCCAAAAGCCGGCCGCGGTGCGAGCAAATGCTTGGGCAACCGTTGCACCGACCTGACTCACCACGCTGAACGTCCGTCAACGCCGCGAGGCGCGCGTTTTAGTTCCAGGAATTCCCCGTCGAAGGGCTGAAGCTCGCGAGTCATGCCAGCCCCGTCAGGGGCGAAATCGTTGTAGAGCCAACGCATAAAACTATTCCCAGCCCCGTCAGGGGCGAAATCGTTGTAGAACCACGCATAAAATTGTTTCAAGCTCCGTCAGGAGCGGCATCTTCCACGCATGCCAACACCTACACGCAAATCTATCTCCACGTCGTGTTTGCAGTCGAAGGTCGGCAAAATCGGATCAAACTGGAACACAACGACGAGTTGCAGAAATACATCACCTGCAACGCCACCGCGCCGCGGCTGATGAGCTGGCGAACCGGTGTCAATTCCGGACGCATTAAAAAATCTCGTCCCAGAAAATCCTCCAGGAATCGCACCACGATGGAATAGTGCGACTCGCCGTCCTTGCGGTGCAAACCTTCATGGTGCCAGAAATGCGGCAGGTTCGGCACGATGAACACCAGGTCGCCCGGCTCGAAACCGGTGAGATGGTCGCCGACCACCCGATGCCCGTAGCTGTTCAAGATCACTTCGGCGCCCCCGGCGGTTCTCGAAGTTCAGGAAGGCAGCGAACTCAAGCTCGAAGTCGCGGTTGAAGGCACGGGTTCCTTTACTTTTCAATGGAAGAAAGGCGGTGCGAATATCCCAGACGCCACTGCCGCCCTTTACAAGAAAACGCCCGGCGTTAGTTCTTGCCCCGCCATGAGGGTGCCCGTCACCTTGATCCCCATGTCCAGTCAAAACCAAGTCTGAGCTTCCCAATGCTTCCCGCCGACTTATCAACACGCTTCGTCAAATCTCGCGCGTTGTTCGCCCGGGCCCAAGGCAGCATCGCGGGCGGCGCGCAGACCTATTACGGCGTGCAACCGGATCTGATGATTCTCGGCAAGGCCATCGGCGGCGGCACGCCATTTGCCGCGCTGGCCGGTCGCGCGTTCGCATTCCAGAAAATCGTCGAAGGCAACGTGGTCCACGCGGGCACCTTGAACGCCAATCCACTTTGCCTCGTCGCTTCGAAGTGGTGTCTGGACGAAGTGCAGGAACTGGGGGGAGACGCTTCCCGACCCTCTGAATGAACTCAGACGGAATCTCATGAACGGTCTGCTTGCATTGGCGGATCAACATGGAGTGCCGCTGCGTCCGCAAGGACCGGGACTCGTGTTCCACTGCACAATGCTGAAGCCCGGCGCGGTCGAAGGCCCGGTGCGCGACTATCGCGATTACGTTCGCCGTCATGACAGCGCGCGTTGGGCGCATCTGCGGCGTTGCTTGCTCGAGGAAGGAGTTCGCGCGATCGAGCGCGGACTTTGGTTTATCAGCTTCGCGCACACTGCGGCAGACATCGAGGAGACCCTGCGCCGGGTGGCAAGGGCCTTTTTCAGGCACGCGACCGATTGGAAATACCCATGAAGAATCGTCCCCGAATCCTTTTCGCCGGGCTGTATCACGAAACCCACACCTTCCTCGAAGGCGTCACGGGCTGGAACGACTTCACCGTCCTGCGCGGAGACCAAATGCTCGCGGCGAGGGGTGACAGTTCGCCGTTGGGCGGCGCGCTGGAGGCGGTGGTGGAATTGAATTGGGAAATTGTCCCCACGCTCAATCTCCACGCATTGCCCAGCGCTTTGGTGGCGGATGAGGTTTTCGCGAATTTTTGGGACGAGTTCCGTGTCGCAGCCACGGCGGAACTGACGCGGGGCATCGACGGCATTTATCTGGTGCTGCACGGGGCGATGACCTGCGAGTCCATTCCCGACGTGGATGGCGAATTTCTGGAGCGCCTCGCGGGGTTGCCGGGCGCCAAGGGCGTGCCGGTATTCGGCGTGTTCGACCTGCATGCCAATTTCACCCCACGGATGGCGGCACATGCCAACGGACTGGTCGGATATCGCGAGAATCCACACACCGACGCGCGCGAGTCGGCGGTGCGGGCGGTGCATCTACTCGACCGCGCCTTATCCACGGGGCAGCGACCGAAAATGTTTTTCGCACACCCTCCCATTGTCTGGCCACCGACCGGCACGGCCACCAACGCGGATCCAATGAAGTCTTTGCTGCGACTCGCGCGCTCACTGGAGAAACGCAACCCGGAGTTTTGGGAGATCAGTGTCGTGGGCGGATTTGCCTTCGCCGACACGCCTGAGACTGGCGTCAGTTTTGCCATCACGACCTCTGGTGCTGGGGCGCAGGCAGAAGCGGCGTTGGATGAGTTGTGCGCCTGTGCGATCGAACTCGCGACGTTGGGCAATGTGATTGAGGAGCCGGTGGCCGAGGTGCTGCGGCGAGTCCCGCGCGAGGCCGCCGGCCTCACCGTGCTGGCCGAGCCGTCCGACAACATTGGTGGCGGCGCGCCCGGTGACGGCACGGGCCTGCTCCGCGCCTTGATCGAACATGACGCACAAAACGCCGCAGTGTGTCTGTGCGATTCCGGCGCTGTCGAACATCTGCGGGTGCTTCGGCCAGGCGAACGTGTCACGCTCGCACTGGGTGGGCGCGGCAGCCGCCTGGACGCAGGACCGTGCAAACTCGAAGTGGAATTACTCACGCTCACCGACGGGCGCTTCGAGCTGGAAGACAAGCAAAGCCATCTCGCTTCGAGCAGCGGCGACTGGTTCGACATGGGTTTATGCGCCGTGGTCCGGCATCGCGGCATCACCATTCTGCTCACGTCGAATCGCACGCCGCCGATGGACTTGGGGCAATGGCGTCACGTCGGGCTGGCGCCGGAAAAGTTTTCGCTTATCGGCGTTAAAGCAGCCGTGGCGCATCGGCGTGCCTACGATCTCATCGCCGCGCGTCACTATTGGGTGGACACTCCGGGGCCGTGCTCCAGCCGCCTGGCCGCCCTGCCTTATCGCAAACTGCACCGGCCGATTTACCCGCTCGACCCGCTGGATGAATTGAAATTCAACGAGTTTCGAACTAACTGACGATTGATTACTGATTGCTCATATCCACCATCCTTCCCATGCCCCATCCCGAGGTCAGTTACCGCGAGTCCGCCGATACAACCACTTGCATCTTCCATTCAGTCCGTGTGTGGCGTATGGCGATCTCATCTTCGTTTCTGGCCAGGCTTCGGTGAGGACCTGGCTCGTCGAGCCGGGGCTGAATCAGCCGAATGACGTGACGATGCACCAGGACGGCTTCGTGTATTTCTCTGATCCGGATTTCAAGCAGCGCAAGAGGGGCGCGGTGTATCGTTTCGTGCGAGGCGGTGTTCCGGAGGCGCTCCCCGGCGAACTCGTGCTGCCGAACGGCGTGGAAATTTCCGCAGATGGCAAGCTCCTCGTCGTCTCCGACAGCGCGACGAAGCGTTGGTATGCCTACGATTTCAAGCCCGGCTTGGCCAGTCCGGAACAAGCCTGGGCGATGACTCAGGCCCAACTCGCGTGGTATCGCGAGATGGAAACCTGCGGTGAGCTGGTTCAAATCCGTGATCGCAAACAGCTCGACGCGCACCTGGAGCGTTGGCTCGACCAACCCAGCTCAAACCCGAAACCCGAAACCCGAAACTCGAAACCAAAAACCCGAAACTCTGGCCGTCGGCTAAGGCACTGAGCAGACGCCGCTCGACCTGGACAGCATCGCCGACCTCGCGAAGCCCGGCGACCTGCTCGCCGCGCGTGGCTTCAAGCCGGCAGACGTCGAGGACATTTTCCCCGGCAACTTCGTGAACTTCCTGCGGACAGTTTGGAAGTGATCCGCCAGCCATGCCCACCACCCCCACCCACATCCGCTACCGCATCATCCCGGTGAACATGTTGATGGCGTTCATCCTTTATCTCGACCGAATTTGCCTCGGCGAGATCGTGAAATCGGCGTCCTTCAAAGGGGACGTCTCGCTTTCCAAGGAACAGATCGTGCGCAACCGGCCTTCTGAACATCCCGCCTGCAACGCGGCCGAGCAGACACTGATCGGAAGTCCGCCCAACGAGCCGTTGCCCGAAGCTCGCAAGTTCATCGATCAGGTGCAGATGCCGGAATACGATGTGGCCAAGATGCAGATGTTGCTCGATGGATCCTACAAGAATAACTTGTACTGATCCTGAGCCGCAGTTCGATTCATGATCTGGATCAACGCGGTCCGCAGGTTCATTTCAAAGTGGCAAGGAATTCAACAAGATCACGGAGGTCCCGCCTGCTCAATGTCTCGCCAAAACCCTCACTGCCGACGATCCGATATTCCAGACGCAGGATGAAGTTGCGATACCGTTTGGTGGTCGCGAGAAATTCGTTGTACGGGTTGCCTTCCATCGAACCTCCGGCGACCGCGCCGTCTTCAATGCGCCAGACTGCGCGGTTCCCCTCCCATCCGTCCAACGTCTTCCCGTCGAACAGCCGCACTACCGCACCTTCTGTATCCGTGGTGGTGAGGGCGCCAAGAATCAGGAGTACCAGCCCGATCGTCGGGTGAAAAAGAGAGCTCATGAAATGGGTTCGGTTTGTTCTGGATTTGATACCTCAAACTCATCGGCCGGATCGAATGGCGGCATGGGCACATTGATGATGCGAAGTTTGCCGACGGCGCGGTGGACGCAGCCGGGGCGAATCATGACGGTGGTCATGGGCTTGAGTGGAATGATTTCGCCGTCGGCCTCGAGATAGCCTTCGCCTTCGAGAACGATGTAGATCTCCGTCATCTTCTGGTGGTAGTGGGCACGGCTGTCCGCGTGGATGTCCGTGAGGTGCACGGTGGCGAGCGTGTTCCAATCTTCCTTGAAGGCGCGACGTGCCTGGCCGCAGGGACAAGGAGTCGGCGGGATTTCATCGAGCTGGGCGACAGCAAAGCGAGAATTTGACATATAGAAACGGGTGTTGCCTGAGTCCGCTGCCCGGAAGCGGGAAGTTCATTTCGGCCGCCTGAGTGTTCAAAAAGAGGGTAACAAACAAAGGCTGGCAAATACGGCGATGGATGGTCGGCAAATACGGGCAAAAGTAACCCGCAATCAAACCAAAATATGATCCAGGCCAAAATACTCTGCGGCGAAAGGCAATGGAGTCAAACATTGATTATTGACATTGTTGCCCACGTACACGGCCACAATGTCGACTGTTTATGTTTGACCCCATTGCCTTCTTTTTCAAGCCACTCAACGAATGACTGCCTGAATATGCCGCCCCTGACGGGGCTGGAGATTCGTTTGGCTGTGTTTCTACAACGATGCCGCGCCTACGGCGCTACGAGTCCGCGCCGGTTACGACTCGCGGAAAATCCTGGCGCGATGCCCCGAAAGGAATGCCAGCTCCGGCAACGCCGCGTCATCGGGCGGGCGCACAACGGCTGGCCTGCATCAGCGCCGAAGCTTTCGGACACCGCGCGCTGGGAAACCTCCGCCTTCAGTTTCAGAGAAAGCAGAAGTCGCAATGGATTTGCTGCGTCCGCTGGTGAAAGCTGGACTCGTGAAGCGGGTGGGTACGGTGAAGACCGGGCGCTACGTTCTGAAATGAGTGCGCCCGCCTGTTGGGAAGATCAATGACTATTTCACCCGGTTGTCGGCGGGCCAGAGCATCTCTTCCCAGGGCAGGTCGTCGAGGGGCCAGCTGGCGGCGAGCAGGCGGAGGATGCGGCGGGGGCGGAAGCCTTCGAGCAGGTTCTCGGGCTTGATGACGAGTTGCAGGCCACTGCTTCCGGGGACGATGGGAACGTTCCGAATCTCCAACACCTCGCAATGCATCCGGTCGTTGCTCTGGTCGTAGCTGCGCAGGGAATCTTCCGCGACGAGCGCAGCAACCCGACTCTTTAGTTTGAAGTCGTTGGTGAGCGCGGGATCGAAGCCGCCGAACAGGGTCACGGTGGCAAGGCTCTTCTCGTGGTCGACAGTGTCAATCCAGGCAGGCAGGCCGTGCGCCTTTTCGTAGGCGCGATGCACTTCGGTCTGATGCGCGCTGGCAAGCTGGCGGCTCTCGTCGTCGAGCCAGATGTCGGTGCAGCGGCCGGGGCCTTTGAGTGTGGCCACGGTGATGTTCAGGAGAATCGTCTGGCCGACGGTGAGGTTCGTGAGCGCGCCGAAACCGCGGTCTTTCCAGACTCGCGTGGCAGCATTCACCTTGAAGACGGTGGGCTTCGCGTCCGGTTTGTTATCGACGAGCGAGAGACCGGTGACGGTGATGTTCCCCTTGTCGAGGTTCACGGCGTCGAGGCGCCATATACGCTGCTGGCGTTGCTGAAAGCTGAAATAGTCTTCCAGCAGAAATGCCATCCCGAAACCGCCTTTGACGGGCTTGCCGGTCTTCGCCTCGAAGTAGAACTGCCCGTGGAGATGAGTGCCGATGGGAATGTCGCGCAGTTCGGCAGGCGCACCGTGGTAGCGAAGTGTGCCGTAGGGAAGCATCGTGAACAGTAGCGCGCGGTCGTAGTCGTCCGTGCGTTGGTCGTCCCGGCGGTCCGGACGAAGCTGACCGGTGCGGTTGACGTGATCCATCTGGATCAGTTCACCCGCGACGTCGTGCGCGGAACCATCGGGCGGGAATTGGCCGGGCTGGAGTTGATAAGAGGCGGATTGCTTGTCCGCTTCGGCGGCGACAGTGACGGCCAATGACGAAAGCAGAATGACGAATGACGAAAGGGCGACCATACACCGTGAGGAATGACGAATGGCGACTGACGAGAAGGGCCGGAGCCTGAAGGATCGTTCAGATGTTCGTTCTTCGTTCGTCATTCTGATTTTGTCATTTGTCATTTAGATCAGCTCCGAAACCGGCCCCAGGCTGTCCACGAACTTCTCCGAGTTCACTTCCATCTTTTGCAGCAGGGTGAGGAGCAGGTTGCTCAGGTGGGCCTGATCGTCCACTGGCTTACCGCAGATGCCGTAGTGCGCGCCGCTGTTGGCAAGATCGTAGGCTTTGATTTTTGGCAGATTGTAGTCGAGATGCTGGCCGTGCTTGAAGCCGAGCGCGCGACCACCGGCGAGGATGGTCGGCAGGTTGGCGTTGCCGTGGCTGTGGCCGTAACTCATGCCACTGCCGAACAGAACCATCGTGCGGTCGAGCAGCGACTCGTCGCCGTCGCGCACGGCCGTGAGCTGGTCGAGGAAATAGGAGAACTGCTCGGTGATAAACCGGTCGCTCTTGCTCAGACGCGCCATGATTTCCGGGTCGCCATTGTGATGCGACAATTCGTGCCGTGTCTGGGTGATGCCAATCTCCGGGATGGCTAATCCATTGCCCTCTGTGCCACTCATGTAGGTGATGACGCGCGTCATGTCCGTGCGCAATGCAAGGACGATGAGGTCATACATCGTGCGGTAGTATTCGCCAGCCTGTGCCTTCGAGATTTCGCGCTGGAAGTGGCCCGTGACTGACGGTTCAAGTTTCGGCTTGGGCACATTGAGCCAGGCGTCGAGCCGCTCGGTGCGCACCTCAACTTCGCGCACGGCGGTGAGGTATTCGTCGAGCTTCGTGCGATCCTCGCCGCCCAGTTCGCGCCGCAGTGCACGGGCGTCATCGAGCACGACATCCAGCACGCTGTGACGGCGATTGAGGCGGCGACGGCGCACTTCGACCCCGCCCGGTTCTTCGCCGAAGAGGCGGTTGAAGACATTGCGCGGATTGTCCTCGGCGGGCAGCGGCACGCCATCGCGCGACCAGGAAAGCGTCGTCGCATTGCCCGGCTGGCCGGTGCCGCCGGAGACGGAAAGTTCCAGCGAAGAAAACCGCGTGTGCTTCGCGGTGACCTCGGCGATGAGCTGGTCGCATGAAACGCTGTTGCGATAGGCACCACCTTCCTGACTGAGCTTCGCGCCGGTGAGCCACAAGTCCGCGCAAACGTGCGCGGTGCCCACGCCGCCGGGATGGTGCAGGCCGCTGATGGGCGTGAGGTTCGCGCGGTGCTTGTTGAGCGAGCGCATCGGGACGCTGAGCTCGTAATCGCGCCCGGCCTTGGTGATTTGCCAGGTGAGCACGTTCACGCCATTGGGAATGTAAACGAAGACAGCGCGGCGCGGCTTGGCGGTTTCGGCGGCGAAGGCGCGCAGCGGCTTCATGCAGTCCAGCAGCGGCAGAGCAACCGTCGCACCGACGCCGCGCAGGAAGTGGCGGCGGTTGAGGAGCCAGCGTTGCGATAAAATGTTGCTCATATCTTTAGTGAGGACGGGGTGAATGACGAATGACGAAACCAGAATGACAGAATGGCGAATGAAGCGGGGTCATGGTGTTGTTATGGTTTGGGTTTGCTTTCAGGACTTGAGCGATACGTCGTCGGACCCGGCTGCTTCGGCTTCGCCTCGTCATTCATCACGGTCAGCGTTGCTGGAAAAGGTCGGAAATCACCATCGATTCGACAATATCACGAAGGCGATAGTCCGTCGCCTTGGCCTGCGTGGCAAGGGTGGCCAGCGCGCGACGGTCGTCCATTGTCATTGCGCGGCGCAACGCGTAAGTGGCGAGTTTCTCGACGAAGGCGGTGGCGAACTTGTCCGAGTCCGCGACGAGCAGGCGTCGCAGTTCGGCACCGTCGGCAAACGTGCGTCCGTCGGGCAGCACACCGCTGGCATCGACTTTGGGGTTGTTGCCCTCGCCATCCCGTACGACTTCCTCCGTGCGCCAGCGGCCGATGGCGTCGTAGTTGTCGAAGGCCACACCGAGCGGATCGATCTTGCGATGACACGCCGCACAGTTCGCGTCGGTCTTATGCGCTTCGAGCTTCATGCGCAGCGTGGCCTTGGGCTGGCCGGCGGGTGTCGGCTCAATGGGCTTCACATTGGCCGGCGGTGGCGGTGGGGGTTTGTTAAAGATGGACTCGAGAACCCACTTCCCACGATGCACCGGGCGATGACGCTGGCCGTCCGATGTGAGGTTGAGCACGCCGGCCTGCGTGAGAAGTCCGCCGCGATGATCCTCCGCACGCAAGGCGACGCGCTGGAACTCATCACCCTTCACACCCCCGATGTCGTAGTGCTCGGCGAGCCGGGCGTTCAACACCGTCCAGTCCGAGTCGAGGAACTCGCGCACGCTGAGATTCTTCTCCAGCACTTCACGGAAAAACTCCGTGCCTTCGACGATCATGCTCTTCTCCAGATGCGCGTCGTAGTCCGGGTAAAGCTTCTTGTCCGGCGGAAACATGCCGACGCCGCGCAGTTGCAGCCATTGGCGCGGGAACGCCGTGGCGAAGCGGGCGGACTTCTGATCGCGGAGCATCCGCGTCACTTCACTGCGCAACACCGCCGGCTCGTGCAACGTGTTCGACCGCGCGAGATCAAACAACCGCTCGTCCGGCATCGTGCTCCAGAGAAAATACGAGAGCCGTGAGGCGAATTCCCAATCCGTCAGCCGCGCCTCCGCCCGCTCAGGCGAGCCTTCCACGAGGTAAATGAAATCCTTCGCGCACAGCACCGCTGTCAGCGCCGCCTTCATCGCCAGCGCGAATTTCTCACCGCTCTGCATCTCGTGCTCGACCAGTTTCACCAACCGCTCAATTTCCTTCAACTGCACGGGACGACGAAACGCGCGCTCCGCGAACTGCGCCAGCGTCGCCCGCGCCTGCGCCAAATCCTGCATGCCCGGCGGAACCAGCGGCTGAGTTGGCCTGGCCGGGGGCAGCGGACCTGCGATCTCCACGAAGTCCACGATGAGAAATGGCAGCAGCGGCACGCCTTCCTCGTCGGTGAGCTTGTACTGCCAGGGCTGCCGTCCCGTGGCGGAGTCCTTGACTGTGGTGAAGAGGCGCCCGGCATCGTGACGCCCGTGGCGTGGGAGATTCGACGGGCCGGGGGCTTCGCAGGTGAACCGCAACCGGTGATGCCCCGCCGGCATGTGAAACACCCTCTCGACCACCATCGGCTCCGTCTCCGTCGTCACCACGTTCTGCTCCAGAATCGTCCGGTCCAGCGTCAGTGCTTGGACCTGAACGCGCGGCGCACGGCTCGTCGGCGGCTTCATACCACTGAGCTGGATGCGAATTCTATAGTTGCCCGCCGCCGGAAAAGAGATTTCGCGCGAATTGTTGGGCTGGCCCGAAAAATCGCTGCCTGGCCAGACCTCCACCCGCACCTTCCCAGGTGGGAGGCCGAGTCTCTTCGCCAGGCCCTCGTCACCACGCCAGTCGCGCCAGTCCCAGCGGAGGGAAATATTCTTCGGCTCGGACGCCGGCAGCGCCTCGTTCAACACCGCCTCCGCCGCTTCGAGATATTTCTCGACGTGCGCCGGCGAGAGCGACAGCACCGAGCCGATGCGCTCGAAGCCATGCCAGTTCGGATCCTCGGGCAATCCGCCCGGATCGGTCGCGTTGAAATTCACACCCAGCAAATCATGCAGGCTGTTCGCGTATTCTTCGCGCGTCAGCTTGTGGAAAGTCACCCGCTCGCGCCTGGCCAGTCTCGCGGACTCGCCGTCCTTGAGTTGCCCGGCCATCCACTCGACCACACGCGCCGCGTCCTCCGCCTTGGGCTTCGGCTCGTCCTCCGGCGGCATCTCGCCCGAACTGATCCGCTCCATCACATCCGCCCAGTGCGAGGCGGACAGCGGCGCGGCGAAATTCCGGGGCAACGTGTCCAGCCGAAGATTCCCCTTCTGCTTTTTCTCCCCGTGGCAACGAACGCAGTGCTCGGAAAGAAACGGTTGCGCAATCTGCTCAAAGCCCGCCAAAACATTCGCCGCCTCCACCGAAGCGCTACTGCCCCACAGCCACAGCAACACGAGCAGAGCTGCGGACGAAGTCCTTCTTAGGAGCCAGCTGCTTATGCGGTGTGGTTTCATTTGAACGCCGAAAAGTCCGTCGGCGTGAGCTTGTAGGCGGTGACGCCGGAGCGCAATTTACCAGCGGCCTCGGTCTCCTTCTCGACGCGGATCCATTCGGCATCCTGGTGGAATTCACTGATCGATTTCAAAATCGCCGGGATGCTTTCGCCCACGAGCAGGCAGATGAATTGGTCGTTCCCGTCCGCATCCTTCTTCTCCGCAATCCACCAGCCGGCGCTGTGCAGGCCGTGGCGCTCGTAGATCGGCACGGCGAAGTCGCGCCAGCGATTGCGGAAGGCGTCGAGCTTGCCGGGCAGCACGGAGTAAATGCGCAGGTCGAACGCACGTGGGGCTTTCGCTGACGTGAAATCAAACTTCGCCGTCGTGTCCACCGTGAGCGGTAGCGCAACAATCTTGTCCACGGTCTTGCCATGCTTCGCGTTTGACGCCGCATAGCCTTCCTTGAACTGTGCATCTGCGCCGAACTCCTTCTCCTGCTTCTGCAACTCCTCCTGGCTCGCTGCGGCCATCAGATACGCAAACGTCCCGCCGTTCGTGGGGCCAGGCGCAGACCAGTAACCGACCGTTGTGATGCCATGTTTGCGCCTCACTGGGTCGACCGTGTCGCGGAAACGTTCCATCACGCCGTCGAGTTTGTTCGAGGTCACGGTGTAAACGCGCAGTTCGTAGTAAGCAGGCGACGGAGCGGCATTGGTTGGAACCGCCGCCGGCAGCCAGCCCAACTGCTGCTGCATTCCCAACCGGTCCTGGTTCACCCAAATCTCCTGAATCTTCCCGTCGGCGAGGCGGAACAGGCTCATACCCGCGACGCGAATGGCTTTCCCGGACGCGGCGTGCCCTTGGAAATCCCCGCGTTGAGTGCCGGTCAGCAGCCAGCGCACGTGCACTTTGTCGGCCTGCGCCACCAAGTCCTCGACGGCGAAGTGTAGATCAGGGAACGTCGCGTGAAAGACCGCCATGCCTTGTTTGTATGACTCGAGTCCGGCGACGGTGATGTGCGGATGGCGCAACACCACGTTGATCGCGATCAACTCGTCTGCTGTCCGCGCGTCCGCATGGTTCGCCCACTGGTCGAAGTAACGACGGATGATGTCGGTGTTACTTTGGGGCGGCGTCACCCGCTGCGTCGCGCAGCCGGCAAGCAGCAGCAGCATGAGGAGTAGCGCCGAATTACGTACGGCGCTCAGGTAAGTTGGAATCGCGGTCGGGTTCACGGGTTCAGGAGTTTTTCGTTTTCAGGAATCCACTGGTCCGCCAGCCATTGCGCGATGCGGTGAAGCTCCTTCGCGCCACCGGTCGCGGCGTCGCGATGACGTGCAGCGATGGCGCGGATGCGGGTGAGTTGCTCACGGAGTACGCCGCGCTTCTTCGCGCCAAGCTTGCCGCGCTCGGCACGATCCTTCACCAGGCCCGGCGTGGTGAGCGCCCCGGGCACGGACCAATCGCGGTCGGTGTTGAAGACTTGGAAGAGGAACAATAATTCGTCCACCTGCGTCGGTTGCCAGTCGCCGCCGAAGAGTTCGCGGCCAAGAATTGCGCGGAGTTCGTCGTCGAGGATCTCCTTCCATGCTGCCAGCCCAAACGTCGGCATCCGCATGAAGCAAAGATAATAGCCGCGCTGCGCCATCAAATGACGCCGGTTCTCGCTGACCTTGAGCGGGAAGGCGGGCGCGGCTTGCGGGCATGCGACGGCGGTCAAGAAGCCAGTTAACATCAGGAGGTTCTTCATGGCTTGAGTTCGTTCAGCAGTTTCACGGCGGCAGCGACGAGTCGTTCGCCGCAACCGGGTTCCAACGGGCACGTGGTGGGCTCGTAGTTGCCTTCCTCGAAGGCGCGGCGAGTGGGGATGTAGAAGTCGAGATCGTTGGCGAGCGAGACGACCATCGTGCGGTGAAACGGCGACGCGGCTTTGATGGCGATTCCCAACTCGGTGAAAATCTCGTGCGGCAACGTGACGAGCGCAGTGTCGGCATCAAACCGCACAACCTGCACCTCCTGCGGCAAACGCCCGTCATGTAGGTCCCAGAACTGTTTGCGGAAGATTTTCCGCCAGGCATCCACAAGCAACAGGAAGGGGGCTCCGTTCTGGTCCAACGTCTCCATCAATTTCTTCGCGGCATCCAGTTCGGTGTAACTGATGGGCGTTACCGGTGCCATCACGACGGCCGAACGCACTGCGAACAAACCCGGCGTCACCACGCGGGCCCACGGCAGGTTCGTCAATGCCACCTGCGCCATCGCGCGACCAATGGCGGGCGACACATTCGTCCAATGCTGCGGGTCAGGATTGAATGGGTTCAAATGGTTCACATCACCGGCGCAACCTTCACCGAAGATCGAAACGAACCTGGAGCCAAACACCGCCGTGAGGTTGGTCTGCAAGTGACCAGGGAAATCCGCGCCGAACGCCGGACCGCCATACACCGCCGTGTGCATGGCGAAAACGGCAAGCGAGCCGAGTCCCTCCGTAGAGCCGGCGCGCCGCGCAAGCAGGAACGGAAAGTCGGTGTCCACCGGGCCGGCCGGGCGAAAGATGTTGGTGTCACCCTTGCGCGGATTCCAGCCGGTGGAGCCGTCCTTCATCCAATAGCGGCGATTGAAGGCGACACCCTCCAACCGCGGGATGACGACGTCGAGCGATGCCGGCTGGCGATTCGACCAGGCGGTGGCGATGACGTCCGCCCAGCGCTCGACGAGTTGCCGGCGGTAATCGATCGGTTCGTGCGGGTCCGTGCCGTTGTTCGCCTTCAGCGCGCGCTGGTGGAGGAACTGACGCAACGGTCCCAGATACTCTGGTCCGCCATGCGTGTGCGTGGCGGTGATGACGATATTGGCGACGGGAATCCCGGTGAGCTGGCCGGCCCGGATGCGGGCGAGATCCGTCAGGTCTCGCGGCACGGAACAGAGATCATTGCCGACGAACGCAAACGTCGTCACGCCTTCCTGCACGACCATCGCCTTGGTCATCAGCGGATCGTTCACGCCCGTGCTGATGAGTTCGGTGTAGTTGCCAGCGCGTCGCCATCCGACGGGAGGCGTGATGTCGGCGGAGGCGAAGCCCACGCGGAATTCGGCGGCGGGCAGGCTGGTCACCACAAACGCGATGAGCAGGAGCAGTTGAGGTTTCATAAGACGGGTATAGTGCCAGTCTCGGAAACACGCCGCCAGACCACGACAATGAAGTAAGGGCATGCGTTCTACGGCTTCAAGACTTCGAGCAATTTCACGAACCCCTCCGTGATCTGCGGAATTGCATTCGTCGTCAGCGGGCTGGTTCGGCCGCGCCAGGTTTCGTAGGAACCGACCGCGTGTTGCTCGGGCGGCGGGATGTAACCATACCAGCCGTTGGCCAAGCTGATGTTGAAGAGCGGCTTCACCGGACTGCGCTGCTTCAGGTCGAGTCCGCTGATGGCAAAGATTTCGCCCGGCCATTGCGCCACGGCGAGGTCGCCGATGCGAAACACCTGCAAGGGCAGCGACAGCCGGTCCGGATATTCGGCGAGGATTAATTGCTCGCGGGCGTAAAACTCGGTCCAGGTGCGAAGCTTCAAGCGTTCCCGCCCACCCACGACACCACGCGCCCGTTCCACTTCAGCCGGGGACGGTTTGCGGACGCCGATCTCCAGCTCGGTGCTGACGGCGGACAACTTCAAGTCGTCACGATACGTCAGTGTTTTCACGACACGATGCACTTCGCGGGCGACATCCTTGGCAACGATCCGGATTTGCTCGTACGGCTTTTGCGGCGGGCGCGCCTTGCGGAAATCGTTGTTGTTGATGTCGCCACTGGTCCCGTTGCTCATAAGCGCGACGAACGTTGGTTCCTGTTTCTCTGCGCCAAGTAGTTCCATCATTCGCTCACAGAACACGCCGTAGTAGTCTGCGCTCAAGTGGCCCGGGCCCACCGCGCCAACGTAGTGCAACGAATAATTGGCGAGCAACGAGAGCGGCCGGCCGTCGGCGTGTTGAACGCTCAGGACAAACACCTCCGGATCGACCGGACCGGAGAAGTCGCCATCCACTTCGGGCTGGGGCGAAGACCAGTTCATCTTCACGCGGTCGCCCGTAGCGCCGAGGAGATTGGTGTAGGTGACATCCGGTTTGACGGTGACGCGGCGGCAGAAGACATGCTGCGGGACGAAGCCGCTGCCCCAGGCTACGCGGGCGGGGGCGAGCTGGTTCACGGCGATGCGCACGGCGTCGGCGGTGCGACGCGGCAGCCACGCGCGATAATCCGGGTCGGGTTCGCTCAGATGAGCGCCCGTCACGCTGCCCGCGCTGTGCGTGTGCGTGGTGGAAATCGAAACGTGATTCGATGCGATGCCCGTGTGCTGGAAGATCAGCGCCTTCGCCGCATCGAACACCGCGCGGTCGATGAGGCAGGCATCCACGAGCACGAAAGCCAGACGTGTCGAACCGTCGTCGAGCACGAGCGCCCGCGCGTGCAGTTCGTCATGGACGTGGGTGGCGAGGACGGGAGCGGTGCCGCCGTTGATCTCGATGCCGAGGGACGGCGTGATGTTGGCCGTGGCCGCGCCGGCGCGAAGTTCCCCCGCACGTGCGGTAAGGGAAGCGAGGCCGAAGAGGAACCACGAAAGACAGAGCAGATACGCAAAAAAGGGGAGCGAAAATCGTGGTTCAGAGAGGGGGGTCGTATTCATTGCTATTATAGGCTGACGATCGGTGAGAGGATGGCTGCGGGTCTTCATGGTGGAGTTGCGGGCACGCGGGACAGCATCAGGCCCAGCGGACTGTCCGGTTTTGGGTCTTCCAGCAACCGCGCCGCCGGGCGGTATTGCAGATAATATTGGAGGATTTCAGTGAAATACACGATGCCTTCGGGGGGTGCTCCGCCGAAACTGGCACGCCCTTCGGAGTAGTCCCGGCCCGGGTCGCGGTCGCCCGGTTTCTTGTAGAGATCGTAAAGTTCCTTCCGGTCTTTGACTTTGCCGGTGGTGATCTCCCAGCCGTCCAGACCGCTAAACACTCTGCCGGTGCGCCGCCAGCCCTGGATCCGCTGCCGCAAGGTCGCTTCGATAGCGTCGAGCAGCTTTTCGTCGGGACCGAGCAGACGGGCGGCCTGCGTGATTTGCCAGGCATGCTCGAGCGCTTGACTCATGATGATGGCACTGGTGCGCGGATGCGGATAGCGCCAGCCGCCGATTGGGTCCTGACTTTCCGCCAGAAAATGTGCGACAGCCCGCACGACGGCGCGAAGCCTCGGCTCGTCCGGCGCGCTGAGTGACAACTCCGGCAGCCCAGCCAGCGCATAACCGATGATATAAGGCTTGGAGAAACCCACGGTCAGCCCGCGCTGGTCGTCATCAATGAACGGTGGATCCGGATCGAGCGGCTTGCCGCCCTGGTCGAAGAGATCACCGGTCGAAAGCCTGTTGCGCAATTCGCGAAACAAACGCAGCGCCTCGTCAAGGTAACGCCGCTCGCCCGTGTAGCGATACAGGCGGATGAAGTCGCGCGCATCGCCGATATTGCGGCACTCGCCTCGGTCGGCATGCAGATGTTGCGCGGCATAGGCGACCTGGGCGTCGAGCGCCTCGCGCATGCGGGGATCGCCGGTTTGCTCCCACGCGAGCCAGAACGCATCATAACCTTTTGTGCAGAAATTCACCGAACTGTTGGAACGCCACATGTATTTCTTGTCGAGCGGCTTCTGATTCATCGCGGTTACGTTGTTATAGCGCGTTCCGCCTCGTTCCTTTTCACCCCACCAGATGGATTGATCAAAAAAATTATCGCACCACAGCAAGCCGGTTTCGAGCAACCGGCGGTCGCCGCTGCGCCAGCCTTCCTCAAACATTGCTGCACAGTGATTGAGCCGGTTCATGCCGAAGAACCCACCGTGCTCTGTCGTATCGGCATAGCCGGTCACATTTCCCCAGTCATCGCCCACCGCCATGCTGCGGACGATCGCGTTGTGGTGGTAAATGACCATCGCGTTCAACTCAGCCGGCAACGCGCCCGCCGGCTCAAATTCAATGCCATAAAGCTCCCGCCACCAGGCAGACGGCACGACAACTTGATGTGACGATTCCAGCGCCGCGGATAGCTGGGCGAGGTGAGACGGGGCGATGACCATCTCCGCTCGTTGCCAAGAGGCGGGCTGCATCGGCACGTTCTCCTCCGCCGTGCAACGAAAATACCGGTAGTCTAGCTGGCCGGTTTCGGGAAAAGAAATGTCAAGGTATCCACGCCGCTTAAGAGGCCCGGCCGGATGATAAAAAGCGAGGCCTTCCTTCCCGAGCACAAACCTGGCATTCGCTCCCGTCGTAAAGTTGTGACGGAACCGTTCGCCCTTCAAGATCACTGGTGTGTTCGATGAGGTGCCGCTGACGGAAGCAGTCCGGGTCCTGGCCTCCCAACCAAAGTCGGGCGCGCGTCCGTCTTCGGAAAGATTGCGCTGCAAATGGGCGACTAGCACCACGCCCCCAATCACATCGCAACGCAGTTCAATGATCCGTGGCCACTGCGGATCGGGAAAATGCCATCGTTGCCAAAGATACGCGCCGTTGTCCTCGACCACTTCGAGTCGTGGCGCTTCGGTGGAGGCTCGCGCGGGTGCCAGGAGGCGCACTTCCACACGGTCACCTTTTCTCCATGTCAGCGTGACGCTCTCGCCCTGAAGAGCTGCCGTCACCGGCAAGGCCCGCGCCGTTGACCTGCCCGCCGCAACCGAACGAAGGGAAAATTTCACCGGGCCGGTGTTCGGAAACGAACAGGTAAAGGACACTAGCGCCCGACGCACGAATTTCGGTTCGCCGTTCGCGACCGGATGCCACGACAAGGAGCGGACTGCCGCAGTGATTTTTCGCCGGCCGTCTGTGACGACACACTGCTGGCTTTCACGCAGAAACCCACGTGGCAACGGCATTGAGGTGCGGACGATTTGTTCGCCTGTGGCCGAGGGAGTGACGGTGAAGGTGGAGTCACCCTGCGGCGCCGCGGCGCGGGCGCCGCCGGACAGGCGCGCGAGTAGAAGGACGACAATAATTACCCGCATGGTTGCAGATTGGTATAGCCAGCGGTGATGGCGAGGGCAATCAATTGCTCTGCCGCGTACCCGGGAAGGCAACACTTCTGGCGATCTCCTTTGACGAAGACGAGATGCTCACCGTCGACGTTCGTGTCGGTTCGCCCGCTTGGTTCCCATGAATTGTTCTGGCCACATTGGTGCGCCATCCCCAACTTTCATGAGTATGAATTCGTTGCGCCTACTGGTCGTTTTGTTGGCCGGTGCTGTGAGCCTGAGGGTGATTTCATCCCGGGCTGATGATTGAGCCGACCGCGTCGACAGTTATGTACGGTCGGAAATGGCGCGGCAGAAGGTGCCTGGGTTGGCGGTGGCAATGATTGAGAAAGGTCGGGTAGTCGTCGCCAGAGGCTACGGTCTGGCGAACGTCGAGCACGCCGTTCCGGTCGACTCGGACACGATCTTCCAGTCGGGATCGCTGGGCAAGCAATTCACCGCGGCGCTCGTAATGCTGCTCGTTGAAGATGGGAAGATCGCTCTGAGCGATCCGAGCTCCAAGCACTTCCCAGCTGCCTCGGAAGCCTGGCGGTTGATCACGGTCCGCCACTTGCTGACCCACACCTCCGGCATCCCCGAGTACGAGGACAGCAAGTTCAACCTCCAACGTAATTACACAGAGGAACAACTGCTGCGCTACGCATTCGGATTGAAGTTGGAATTTGCTCCGGGTTCGCGGTGGAACTACAGCAATCCCGGTTACATGCTGCTGGGATTTCTCGTGCAAAAGGCATCGGGGGCGACCTATGGAGACTTGATGCGGGACCGTGTGTTTCGCCCCGTCGGAATGAAGACCGCCCGCATTATCAGCGATTCCGATATTGTGCCGCATCGGGCGGCGGGCTATCGGCTGGCCGATGGCGAGCTAAAGAACCAGGATTGGGTCTCCCCGATTCTGAACACCACGGCCGATGGCTGTCTGTATTTTTCGCTGAACGATCTGATCGCCTGGGACCAGGCGTGGCGGGCTCGGTCTTTGCTCAAACCGGAGAGCTGGGCAAAGATGCTGGCACCGGTCACCTTGAACAGCGGCAAGACCTATCCCTATGGTTTTGGCATTAGTGTTGACAACGTGGCGGGTCAGAAAGTGGAGAGGCATGGCGGTGCCTGGCAGGGATTCAAGTCCTACCGGGCCCGATATCTGGACGATGAATTCTCGATACTCATCCTCGCCAATCTCGCCGAGGGGGACCCTGGCCGTTTGAGTGAAGGGGTGGCCGCACTCGTGAACTCCAAGACCGTGCCGGCGCACACACCACTCGCGAATCAAGAACCCTTGGTGACAGAAAGACTCAAGCGCTTGCTGTCGGAGGCCGCAGCCGGAAAACTCTCCCCCACCGAGTTAGCGTATGTCAGAGCGGGATTCTTTCCAGACGCGAGTGATGCCTATACCAAGGAGCTTCCGAGCCTCGGCACGCGGCAGAAATTCACCTTCTATGAGCGACGGGAGTTGGGTGACGACACCGTGTATGTCTGCGAGGTCGCCTTTGCGTCCAAGACTCTCACCGTAAGGCTGGGCATCACGCCGGACGACAAGATTTCTGTTTTCAGGATCGCGGGTAAACCTTAAGCCTGTCCAAGAAAGGAGCCGCTCATGCCTTTTTGAGCGATCAACAGGCGAAGTGGATGGCACACGCGCATCGCGAATCGCAGCACGAAGCTCGTGAAGCCGCATGCTCGAACTCCCGCCCTCACTTCGAAATACCGCGCTGGCTGGAACGTACAAATTCCAGCAGATGCGCCAGTTCGGTGCCGCCGACTAACTCGGATTCAATTCGTGCCAATGCGTTGGGAATCGTGAGGCCTCTCCGGAAAAGCAACTTGTACGCCTGATTCAATGTCTGGATTGTTTCGCTCGAAAAACCGGCCCTCTCCAACCCGATCCGGTTGATCGTTCGTGTTTCTGCAGGGTTCCCGTCTGCCATCATGAAGGGCGGTACATCCTGCACGACCTTCGAACATCCGCCGAGCATGGCATTCCGGCCGATTCGACAGAACTGGTGCACGGCCGCCATGCCGCCAATCACGGCGTGATCGCCCACGGTCACATGCCCCGCTAATGCAGCCAGATTGGACATGATAATGTGGTCGCCCAACTGGGTGTCGTGAGCGAGGTGGCAATACGCAAGGATATGATTGTGGGAACCGACCACCGTGGCAGTGCCGTCCGTCGTGGCACTGTGGACGGTGACGTATTCGCGGAAGGTGTTGTGGTGACCGATATCGACCCGGGTACTGCCGCCTTTCCACTTGAGATCTTGGGTTTTCAGGCCGAGGCAGGCGAAGGGAAACAACTCGTTATCCGAGCCCAGGGTGGTGAGGCCGTCGATAACCACGTGGCTGTGAAGGTGACAGCGATCCCCCAGTTCGACGTTCGCTCCAACGACGCAGAACGGGCCGATAACGCAGTCGTTGCCGACGTGCGCGGACGGCTGGACGACTGCGGTGGGATGGATGGACGTCGGCATCAGATGGAGCGATTTGTGTCGATCAGGGGTCGGTTAACATGAAGGTCACGTCGGCTTCGCTCACAATTTCGCCATTGACGAGGCATTCGCCACGAGCTTTGCCGATTTTTCCACGCACTTTGTACATTTCGACATTGATTACGAGGACGTCACCGGGCAGGACAGGTTTGCGCCACTTGACTTTTTCAGCGGCCATGAAGTAGGCAATCTTGCCGGTTTCCTTCGCCTGCCGGATGAGGAGGACGCCGGCAACCTGGGCGATTGCCTCCAGTTGGAGAACGCCGGGCATGACCGGGTGTCCTGGAAAGTGGCCAGCAAAGAACGGCTCACCCATGGTGATGCATTTGATGGCGGAGATCTTGTTCCCGCTGATGCGCGTGATCCGGTCCACCATTAGAAACGGAGGGCGATGCGGCAAAACCTTCATTAGCTGCATGGTGTCCAGAGAGTCGAACTCACCCTCAGGCAAGGGGGGCGATGCAGGAGCCGCAGCGCTGCGAGACGTGTGAGACGAGGCATTGCAGGCTGTTTTCTGTGCGGCCGGAGGGGTTGGCGATGGAGGGGGCGCGAAGGTTTGGGCTACACGTGCCGGTTGTTTCATTTGTGCGACAATTGCGCGGGCAAGTTCCGTGTTCGCTTGATGGCTCGGTTTCGTGGCGATGACATGAGCGAGGATTGGGCGGCCGACGAGCGCGAGGTCGCCGACGATGTCGAGCATCTTGTGACGGACGAATTCCTCGGCATAGCGCAAGGGTTCGTTTGTCAGGATCGCGTCATCCCGGATGACGATTGCGTTGGCGAGACTTCCTCCCTTAATCAGGCCATTGTTAATGAGATACTCGATCTCTTCGAAGAATCCAAACGTGCGGGCATGGGCCAGCTCGATTTCCCAAGTTTCCGGGGTGATTACCAATGAGAAATGTTGGGTGAACCGGCCCTTTTGGTCTGCACTGGTGCAGGTCAACTTGAAGCAGTCGGACGGAAACGCGGCCAGATGGCCGTCACCGACTGTCACCTCGATAGGTTCCGAAAGGCGGTAAGGCTCTACTGAATCGGACTGCGTCGTCACTCCGGCTTCGCGGATTAAGCGTGCGAATTCGCGGGAACTGCCATCGGCAATGGGCGGTTCATTCGCATCGAGTTCGACAATGGCGTTGTGGACGCCAGCGGCGGCGAGGGCGGCGAGCACATGTTCGACCGTATGAATCTTGATGTTACCCCGACCGAGGGTGGTGGAGCGTTGAGTATCGACAACGAATTCGGCCTTCGCCTCAATTTCCGGATGCCCATCGAGATCGGACCGTCGGAAACGCAGGCCGGAATTGGCTGGTGCGGGCAGCAAGTTCATTTGCACCTGGTTTCCGGAGTGGAGTCCAAGACCGGCAAATGAGATCGGCTGGCGCAGAGTTTGTTGCAACGGCATGGGGGGCATTTGTAGCGGACGGCGGACCGCCAAGGCAAGGGTGGCTTCTTTGCCCCGAAGGTCCGTCCGGTGAATTGGTCAAACGTGACACTTGCCAAAGCCTCTAACATCCCTAGTCTTCCCGCTCCTTTTACAGGATATGTTTATTATTGCTCACAGTTTGCTCTTCGCCCAGGCGACCGCGCCCGGGAGTGGTCCCGGTGGCTCGGCTCAACCGTCGATGTTGATGACCTACGCCCCGATGATCCTGCTGTTCGTCATGATGTATTTCATGCTGATCCGGCCGCAGCAACAAAAGGCAAAGTCGCAGCGTGAAATGCTGAAGACGCTGAAGCGAGGAGACCGGGTGCTAACGTCCGGCGGCATCCTTGCAACCATTGTTTCAGTGAGCGAACAAAGCATTACGATCCGCTCCGCGGACACGAAATTAGAAGTGCAAAAGAGCGCCGTCACAGAAGTCCTCGAACGTTCCTCGGAAGCCTGATCCCCCCAATTCTCCATGAACCGCAGTCATCTTTGGAAACTCCTATTCGTACTTCTCGTGCTGGGCCTCTCGTTAAACGAGATGTTGCCCCTTGGCCCGCGAAATCTCACCGACCAATTCAACGAAACGGCCCTGCTGAACCGGGATCCAGCCATCAATGGGATCGTCAAGACGGCCCGCGAACTGGACGTGAAGACTCCAGACCGTGGCTACCTTAACCTGCTCGATGCCATCGGCACCAACGATGCGACGCGCTATTTTCCGACCAATTACATCCTGCGCGCGGGTGTTCGGAACCCAAATGTCGCTCTGCTTGCCCGACTGCAGCGCGAGGCGGCAGGTCAGGTGAAACTCGGGCTTGATCTGCAGGGTGGCCTGCAATTCTTGATGAAGATGGATTCGGAGCGGGTCGAAACCAATGGCCCGGTGAGCGCCATGCAACGCACGTTCATGCTCGAGCAGGCTGTCGAGATCCTTCGTCGCCGCGTCGATCGGTTCGGAGTCGCCGAGCCCGTTCTCCAAATTGTCGGTGACGACCGTATTCTCGTCCAATTGTCGGGTCTTAATGAAAGCCAGACCGACGAAGCTCGGGCTACGATTGCGAAGGCCGCGTTCCTAGAATTTCGCATGGTGGACCCCAATCAGGCCGATCATTTGCCGCCGACAGGTGTCATTCCACCCGGCTACGAAATGAAATTCATGCGTCGCGTGGATCACGAGACCGAACAGGAGCGACCGGTTCCGGTCATCGTCAAAAAAACAGCGGAACGCGGGTTTACCGGGAGTTTGATTTCCCATGCGATGAGCACGCTTAACTCGATGACAGGCGCTCCGGAAATCAATTTCAGTCTTACGTCGGAGGGCGCGCGGATTTTCGGCGAGATCACCACGGAAAATGTTGGGAAAGCATTCGCCACCATTTTGGATGGTGAGGTTGTATCTGTGGCGACCATCCGAGAACCCATCCGGGACGGCAGCTGCCGGATCAGCGGTAGTTTCACAGAAAAAGAGGCGCACGAACTGGCGAGTGCTCTTGAGAATCCGCTCAAGGCACCGTTACAGCCCATTTCCTCCGGTGTCGTGGGTCCGTCCCTGGGTGCCGACAACATCCGGAGCGGGATTCGCGCGTCGATTTTTGGCACCATTGCCGTCGCCATCTTCATGCTGGGCTACTATCTCCTGGCCGGCGTTGTTGCGGATATCGCGCTGATGCTCAACATCGTCATCTTGCTCGGCGTGATGTGTTCGATTGATGTCACCCTGACGCTGCCGGGCATCGCGGGTATTGTGCTCACCATTGGTATGGCGGTGGACGCCAACGTGCTGATTTATGAGCGCATGCGGGAAGAATTTGCGGCTGGAAAATCGGTGCGAGGCTCAGTGGCAGCCGGTTACGACAAGGCATTTGGGACGATTTTGGATTCCAACCTGACCACAATGATTTCGTCGGTGCTACTGATCATTTTTGGAACGGGCACTGTGAAGGGATTCGGCACGACGCTGACGATTGGATTGATGGTCAGCATGTTTACGTCGCTGTTCGTTACGCGACTGATCTTTGATTTCCTACTGGCGAAAGGTTGGCTGAAGTCGCTGCGGATGATGAACCTGGTGCGTGGGGCTAAGATCGATTTCATGCGCCTTGCGAAGCCGGCGTTCATACTTTCCTGGCTTGTTATCCTCATCGGATGCGCCTACGGGGCCTATCGGGGCAAAAACATGTTGAGCATTGACTTCGCCGGTGGCGACAGCCTGACGCTGGCGTACAAGAATCAAGTCGAGATTGAGAAGCTCCGGGCCGCGGTGACGGAATTGAAGTTGGGCGATCCGCGCATCGAATATCAGAAGGAGAACGACCGGGCATCAGTGCGAATCATCGTGAAGGAGGTTGGCTCGGGCGAGGAAGGCAGTGCTGGCAAGTTGAAGCAGGCATTGACATCTCGATTCCCGGAGGCGGGTTTCACCCAGATTGGATTGGAGCACTTCGGACCGACGGTGGGTGCTGAAATCATGCGTTCAGCGGTTGTGGCGATCCTCCTGTCGTTGTTCGGAATCCTGGTGTACGTGGCCTTCCGCTACGAGTTTAGCTTCGCCGTGGGTGCCGTTGTGGCAGTGATACACGATGTCTTGATGACGATTGGTCTGTACTGCCTCACCGGCCTGTGGAGTGAGGGACGTCAATTCAACGCAACCTTTGTCGCCGCCGTGCTGACCATCATCGGGTTTTCAATCAATGACACCATCGTGATTTTTGATCGGATTCGGGAGGATTTGAAGCTCGGAGTTCGGGGGTCTTTCCGTGAAATCCTAAATCAGGCGCTGAATCAAACCCTCAGTCGAACCGTTATTACTTCCGGCACGGTGTTCATTGCGACCCTGTCGCTTTACTTATTTGGTGGCGGAGCGATCAATGACTTTGCGTTCACTTTCTTAGCCGGTATCGTGACGGGAACTTATTCGTCAATATACATCGCCAGCGCTCTTGTGCTGTGGTGGCACAAGGGGCAGCGACCGAATCTGGGTGGCAATGCAGTGCCGATCTCCGGCCAGAAGACAATCGAGCCAGTCGGTCAGCGGGCATAGGAAGCCGCTGCGCCGAGATCCTGGTTGACTGTGTTCCCGGGCTGCACGTGCTGCCTGGGGAGTTTGAATTCATTGATGCCAACCTCGGCTGAAATACACCTCACTCACTGGCTGCTGTTTTTTGGTTTCGTCCTGGTAGCCTTGGGGCTCGATCTTGGACTGTTTCACCGGAAGAGTCATCTGGTCCGTTTTCGAGAGGCCACCGCCTGGACAATCTTCTGGGTGACGTTGGCCTTGACCTTTGGCCTATTCCTTGCCCCCCGATGGATCGACGGCTGGACGAGAGGGGATACCGCCGCCTTTCTCACGGGCTATATCGTCGAGCTATCGCTCTCGATGGACAATGTGTTCGTGATCGCGGTGATCTTCCAATACTTCAAGGTTCCTCCGGCATGGCAGCACCGCGTCCTCTTTTGGGGAATTTTGGGAGCTTTGGTCATGCGCGGTGTGATGATTCTCGGGGGAACCCAACTCATTGAGCGGTTCCACTTCCTGCTGTATCTGATGGGGGCTTTGCTCCTTCTTACCGGGTTGAGGATGCTGAAAAGTAACGACTCCGGAGAGGGGGCGGATTTCGAGAAGAATCCCGTTGTCCGACTGCTGAAGCGATACCTGCCACTCAGTCAGGCTTTTGACGGGGAACGATTCACGACCCGCGTGGGAGGGGTGTGGATGCTAACTCCGCTTGCCTTGGTTCTCGCGGTTGTGGAAAGCACCGATGTTCTCTTCGCCCTGGATTCCATTCCGGCAATTTTTGGGGTCACCACCCGCCCCTTTCTCATATTTACTTCCAATGTCTTCGCAATCTTGGGGTTGCGCTCGCTCTATTTCGTGCTCGCTTCTGCGATGGGCTATTTCCGTTACCTGAAGCTCGGTCTCGCGGTGGTGCTGATTTTCATTGGCATTAAGATGCTCGCGGAGCATTGGTTAAGAGCATGGCTCGGAGAATACCTGACGAATGTCTCGCTGGCGTTTGTTGTCGGCGTGATCCTTGTTTCGATGGCGGCATCCATCTGGGTGGCGCGGCGCGAGATGGGTGGTCCGAAAGCCGCCCAATGATTTCCGCGCTCGCATGACCAAGGAGCAACCTCTGTCGGAGAAGCTCCGGGCACTCGTCTCGGAAGGGGGCGGGAGAGGCCTGACATTGAACCGCCTCCTTGAGCGTACGGGTGCCGGCGGGCACCACTTGCTTGTCATCCTGCTGGCGCTTCCATTCACGACTCCCATTCCCTTGCCGGGTCTCAGCACCGTTCTCGGGGCGGTGATCCTGTTTCTCGCTGGGCGGGCAGCGTTGGGTCTGCCTCTCTGGCTGCCCCTGTTTCTGGGGGGAAAGTCAATCCCAGCGGACCGGCAGCAGGGAATTCTCAATGCCAGCCTCAAACTGCTGAAGTGGTTGGAAAAGCTCGCGAAGCCACGTTACAGCACCTGGGTAGGATCTCGGGGCGGCATCTTATTTCACCATTTTCTGATTCTTGTTCTGGCCTCACTTCTGTTGCTTCCGCTACCGATCCCCTTCAGCAACACCCTGCCTGCGTACGGAATTATTTTGATCACCGCCAGCCTGTTGGAGAGCGACGGCGCATTAATCTGGCTCGGTGACCTCGTTGCGTTGCTCGCGATTTGTTACGTCGCAGGCATCCTGGTTGGAGGTGCCGAGTTTTCCGGGCGCATCTGGACTGCGCTCCACGCCTTGCGGCCGCAATAACACATTGCAAAGTGAAGTATCGCTGGTCCATCGCGCCCTCTCAACCGTTGCTCACCACGCCGATTGAGCGTGCAATGGATGTCTCACAGTTGATGGCAGCCTGCTTGGTGAACCGGGGACAGACGGACTTTGGTGCCGTGGAGAGATTTCTCCAGCCTCGGCTTCGGAAGCTCGGAGATCCCTTTCTACTTCCCGACATGACTCGTGCGGTCGATCGCCTGTTTCAGGCACGGGATCGCGGGGAAAAGTTGGTGATTTTTGGCGACTACGACGTCGACGGTGTCTCGTCGACCGCACTGATACACGAAGCGCTGATCGGACTGGGCTGGCAGGCCCGGTGCTTCCTGCCCCACCGATTTGCAGAGGGCTACGGACTCAGCATTCCCGCCGCGGAAAAATGCCTCGGCGAGAACCCGGCCACGCTCTTGCTCGCCGTGGACTGCGGATCCACCGCGGTGGAGTGCGTCCGGTGGCTTCGCGATGCGGGAACAGATGTGATCGTCCTCGACCACCATCAGATCTCGGAGCCAGCCCCGGCGGTGGTAGCCCTGGTGAATCCTCAGGCAGGTACCTGTGAAGATTTCCGGGAACTGTGCTCGGTAGGATTGGCATTTAAATTGGTCCACGCCCTGGTCAAACAAGGGCGTGACAGGGGTATCCCGGGATTTGACGTGTATGATATCCGCTCTCTCCTCGACCTCGTCGCCTTGGGAACTGTCGCCGACCTCGTTCCGCTCGTGCGCGAAAATCGGATTCTGGTCCAGGCCGGACTGGGAAGACTTTCAACGACCGAGCGGCCCGGATTGCTTGCCCTAATGGAAGTGGCGGGAACTCGAAAAAGCCCTGGCACCTACGAGATCGGCTTTCAGCTCGGACCTCGCCTGAACGCAGCCGGCCGTCTGGAAACCGCAACGGAAGCTCTGGCACTCTTGCAGACGCCGGAGATCGAATCCGCCCGCCGGATCGCTCACGTCCTGGACTCCCGCAATCGTGAACGTCAGCAAATCGAAAAGAGCATGGCGGAAGAAGCCATCGGAACGGTCCGATCACGCTTCGATCCGACCCGTGATTTCGCGCTGGTTGAGGGACGGCTCCTGTGGCACATCGGAGTGGTGGGCATCGTGGCGTCACGGGTCGTGCGGGAGTTTCACCGCCCGACACTGATCGTCGGCGGGGAAGGGGATGAATGGAGAGGATCGGGGAGGAGCATCCCAGGATTTGATCTGGCCGCCGCACTTCGGGAGTGCAGCGATCTGCTCGTTCGCCATGGCGGACATTCAATGGCTGCCGGGATCACCGTTCGCCCCGAAAATCTCGATCCGCTCCGCAGTCGCCTGAATCAACGGGTGCGCCAGCAACTCACGGACGAGCAGTTGCAGCCGGAACTTAGACTGGATGCTCAGGTCGAGCTTGCAGAGCTTTCCTTGGCGGCCCTGGAGGAATTGAAGCGACTGGGCCCGCACGGACAAGGGAACCCCGAGGTTCACGTGGCCATTCCCGGCGTCCACGTCGTGGGTTCGTCACGGCGGATGGGCCGTGAGAAGCAACATGCGCGGATCACCTTAAGCGATGGGAAGCGTGAGATGGACTGTCTTCTGTGGAATTGTCGGGAGGAATCCATACCGGCGGGACGTTTTGACGTCGCGGTGGCGCCCTCCATCAACGAATTCAATGGTCGGCGGGCGGTGGAGTTAAAGTGGCTGGACTGGCGGCCCATGCGATGAATGGGTTGGTTTAGCGAGGTAGCGGACTCTGGCGCCTGAAGTTCGCGCTGAGCAGGGCCAAAGGCCTGAACCAAACAGACCTCGGGGGAAGTGAGCGAACGCGAACGCAGCCCGTCGCCCAGCGAATGTCGTGGCCGAAGCCTGTCGGCTCTTGAATGCGGCCTTGGAATCCGGCCTTCACAGTGCGACACCGATGCCAAAGCTGGCGGAGGGTGAACGCGTTTGCGAAATCGAATTTTGAAAACCTCGGAGAATCAATAAGCAAACACCTATTGATAAACGATCGCGAATGCTGCCCATCGGCATGGAGAAACCCCAGATGACAGAGAGGGGCCTTCGTAACGGGTGGCTGTTCGTTGGCGCGTGTCTGTTCCTCGCATATCTGCTGCTATTCGAACAACGATTGTCGGCGCCGGATGTGTTCACGTCACGAGCCTGGCCGAGCGTGCGCGCCGCACTCTGGAAGAGTCTGCCAGCGTTCTTCGCAGGCGTGGCTCTCTTCATTTTCATGAAGACCATGAACGCGCCGACGCTCGTGCCCGGGGGTGCCGGGCGCCTGGAATATCTGCGAACCCAACCCTTCATGTGGCTGCACTATGGTCGCTTGTTCTTCGTGCCGGCAGGATTGTCGGCCGACTCGGACTGGGCGCCGATCCCGCACTGGTACGACACGCGGGTCATCGTCGGCCTGTTGTTTATTTCCCTCCTTTTACGAGTGCTCTGGATCTCGTCGAAGACGCCATCGAGCCGGCCAATCGCATTCGGCATCGCGTGGTTTGCCCTCGCCTTGCTGCCGGCCTCGAGCATTTTCCCTCTGGCCGAGGTTACGAACGACCATCGGCCGTTCTTCGCGTACATCGGGCTGTCCTTGGCTGTGGTTTGGGGATTGGCGCTCTTTTTCCAGAAAATCTTCGAAAAGTATCCGCGTGTGCGTCCATTGATGGCGCCGACGGCGTGGGCCATGCCCTCCTTGCCGTCGGCGGCAATGCCTTGGGACCTATGAGCGCAACCAGGTGTTTCTCTCCGAAGAAACACTCTGGCGGGATGTCATGGAGAAGAGTCCCGCGAACGGACGGGGGCTGATGAACTATGGCCTAACCCAGATGGGGCAGGGAAAGTATGAGGACGCCAAGCGGCTCTTCGATCGGGCCGCCGTCTACAATCCGAACTACGCAGCGCTCGAAATCAATCTAAGCATCGTGACCGCCCGTCTGGGACAGCCCGCGGTGGCTGAGGCGCACTTTGAGAGAGCGCTGCAATTGCAACCCGACGATCCAAACCCGCATGTATTTTACGCGCGATGGCTGGCGGAGCAGCGGCGGATAGACGACGCGATCCCGCACCTGCAGCGGGCGATTAGTCTCAGCCCTGCCACCTCTTCGCTAGGCGTCAGCTCCTGGATGCCTACGCCAAGTCGGGGCGGACTAGGGAGTTGAAAGCGCTGGCCGGGGAGACGCTTGCCTTAGCGCCGAGAGACCCGGAGGCTAGGTAGTATATGAATGATCGGGGAGAAGTGCTGCTTCCGCTACTGCCAGCCCACCATGCGGCCGGGACAGCCGAGAGCCAGCTCAACGTCTCGCTGCGCCTCTATCAGGCTGGCGATTTTGAAGCGAGCATCGCCCCAGCCCGTAGGGCGCTTGTGATCAAATCCGACTTCCCTGAAGCGTACAACAATATCGCCGCCTCGTTTGCCTCGCTCCGGAAGTGGGACGAGGCGATCCAGTCGGCACGTGAAGCACTGCGGTTGAAGCCGGATTTTCAATTGGCGCGAAACAACCTTGTGTGGGCGGAAGGGGAAAAGCAGAAGATGCTCCGAGGATCGAATAGCAGTCCCAGCAAGGCCTCGTAGTGGGGATGACTCCTTGGGCTATGGAACCGTCGTCAGAGTATCGAGTCCTACGAAGCTTGCCTGCTTGTCCTTTGGGTTCCCTGAAATGAGTTGTCCGGTCTCAAAGCGATACCGCACCAGAGCGATGGCATAACGGGCCTGGACGGTAATCTCGTTCAATCGCGCCGTTACAAGGCGGTCTCCTGTGACCATGACGTCGATGATCGTCGACGTGCCGATCCCCAGTTTCTCCCGCTCATTTTGGACTGCTTCGCGAAACGAATTCGACGCTTCTCGCAAGCTTTTCAATTCACCAACCACTCGATCGAGCTCTCCCCCAACCGTGCGAACATTGGTTGCAATCTGCCGGGCAACCTCTCGCGTTTTCAGCTGGTTCTGCACTAACGCCGCTTCCCGCTGCAACACTTGGCCTCGGGCCGCATTATTCCGAAACGGCCACTCGAAACTCAGAACCCCGAACGTGTTCAGTCCGCCCATTCGCTGCGGATCCAGCCCGCTGCTGACCCGGTCGAATTGCCTAGGATCCGACACATCCGCGTAGCCCACCTTAATGTCGAAGTCGAGTTTGGGTTTCAAATTCTTCCGCGCTCCTACACGCAATACTGAGCGGCCTGCTCGAGAATAACCGCTGATTGATAATCCGCCCGCCGCACAAGACTTTCCGAAATAAGTGATTCGGCTCGGGGCTCGGTGTTTTTCACATCCCCGGTCGGCACGGGAAAGGAATCGCTCGGGACGGGCGCGTTGGCCATTTCTGCGACCGATAGACCAAGGGCAAGCCCTAAATTCTGCCGTGCATCCCAAAACTCCTGTTCGGCCGAAGTGAAATCGGCATTCTTTTCCGCCAAGTCGGCTTGCACTTGCTTGACTTCCGCCGCAGGGTACTCGTCCGCTTCCACGAGTTCTTTGATGCGAGCGAGGAATTCCTCGGACCGAGTTCGGCTCTCCCCGAGCACTTCAAGGCGCAATTGAGCCGCGACACACTCCCAATACGCGCCGAGCGACGCCAAGACCCTCGATGCGATTGTGTGTTGCAGATCAAGAATCGTTGCCTCTCGCCGCAATTGCGCTGCTTTCTCCGCGGCTCCGACGGCTTCACGCCCAAAACCCTGGAGAAGGGGTACCTTTACGACAAAATTTACCTCAGCCCGATTGACGGTCCGCTGTTGGTCGAAATTGTTCCTCACTTGATTTAGGGTGACTCCCGGGCTTAACGTAATTCCCGAGCGGAATTGTTGCTTAGCCCCAACCCTATAGTCCATCTCGTCCGTCTCCAATGTTCGCCGGGCATCTAAATAAGGCCGGTTAAGGGTGTCATAACGAAGGTGATTCGCATCCGTTAGCGGATTTCGGAAGTAACTTCGGCTCACATCCGCCAGACCTGAAAGATCAAACTGGCCGGACGCTTCCTGCAGAACACCCTTCGCAAATTCGACTTGTTGCTCCTCGATTTGAATCACGGGATCCTTCTGGAGCGTGATTTGAACCACATCGAGCAGGCTCAAGCGGTTGGTTCGATACTCCACAGCCCGCGCTTCCAGTACCATCAGAACGCAAATAACGTGGATAGCCGACCCGATCGCGAGTCGACTCGCGGGGTTCCACGAGGCAACTCCTCGCCTTTGCCCACCATCGACGCGACTGCTCCATGCACAATTTTCTGCATGATATTGATCAGGTATTCCGTTGAGCAGTCGGTTCTTCATTTCGCCTCTGTTCGTGGCTGGCGGCCGTCAGATGACAATCGATGAATTCAGGCTCCGACCACTCGCTTGAGCATGCGGTCGAACCGAGAACCCGCGAGAAAAACATTGTCCAGGATGTTCGCGCCGAGCTCGTCGGGATGATCATCCGCCGCCTCGTTCAAGACCGTTCCCGGGTCGTACCCAAGCATCGTAGTGCTGCGGCGAAGGCGCGACGAAAGGAATACGGCGAGCGCCCTGTAAAAATGGGCGGCGAAAGCAACATCTGCCTTCAACTTGGATTCCAAAACATTGTTCGAAATCGAAAACACGAGAGAATCCACTTCCGCAGTCACGCTGGTGATGGGCGGCCGGGGTTCAATTAATGACATTTCGCCGACGACTTCACCGGCAGACAGTCGGGCAACCTCGATTTCACGCGCGCCTTTCAAGACTACCCGAAAACTGCCCTGAAGAATGATGTAGAGGTTTTCGATAGGCTTGCCCTGCTGAATCAAGACTCCGAGCCGCGGAACCTCGCGTTTCGCTCCATTGGCGATGATCCAATCGATGTCGAACTCGTTAAGCTCGGAAAAAATGAAAAGGACTTTTCTCATAAGAGTGCGGGATTCAAGCTCATGGTGCATTCTCAAACATGAGCCAAACAATTTCAATTTCAACCCTGAACTCGTTGCTTCGACAGCCCACCAGGGCGTGTGGGTTTGAAACCATCGGGCCAGCGCCTGGCTTTGCGGAATTGTGTCGCGGGTTTTTGGCAATGAAACTGAGTGTTGGAGGCTACGGCGACGTCTGGCTGGGCCGCTGAATGAATCCAAGAAGAGCGCGTAACTGCTGGCAGAGGCTTATCCCTGCATCGCTATTCTTGCATGGATCATCCGACGCTCTTTCCGTTTCTGCGTTGCTTCTTTTGACCCTTCGCCCACAGCCTGCTTCTCTATCGCCCGCATGATTCTTGCTGGCGACATCGGCGGCACTAGTTCTCGCTTCGGCCTCTTCGGCATCGCGGGCCCCATCCTCGGCGGCGAAGTCATCACGCCGAATCTCCCGTGGCACATCCGCGCGACGTCGCTGGCTTCGGAACTCAGGCTGAAGAGTGTCTCGCTGATCAACGATCTTGAGGCGAACGCCTACGGTGCTACCGCGTTGCCTGAGTCCGATTTCGAGACGTTGCAACGGGGCGTCGTTGACCCGGGCGGAAACGCGGGCATCCTCTCTGCAGGCACGGGTCTCGGGCAGGCGGGCTTCTACTTCGACGGCAAACGCCTCCCCCATTCGCCAGCGAATGGGGGGTTACGTGGACTTCCAGCCGCAGAGCGAAATCGAGATCGAATTGTTGCTATTCCTTCGGCAGAAGTTCGGCCATGTGAGCTACGAGCGAGTGCTCTCCGAGCCGGGTTTGGTAAACATTTTCGAGTTCCTTCGCGCGACGGGTCGTGGCGAGGAGTCGCCTGCGCTGACTGCCGAGCTCGCCTCGGGGATGTCTGCCGAGACGATTTCCGCGGCCGGGCTCGCCGGGACGTCATCGCGCGCCGTGCAGGCGGTTGAGCTCTTCGTGACGCTCTACGGGGCGGAGGCCGGCAATCTGGCTCTCAAGATGAAAGCCACGCGCGGCGTGCTCATCGGCGGCGGCATCGCGCCCAAGCTAATCACCAAGCTGCGCGAGCCGCGCTTCCTCGCCGCGTTCCTCGACAAAGGCCGGATGTCCCCGCTGCTCAAACACATCTCCATCCGCGTGATCCTCAACGACCAGTGCGCGCTCCTCGGCGCGGCGCTCTATGCAGCGTTGGAGGCCGGCTTGTCAAGAATTCCACTGTCGCCTAGCCTCAGAACTCGGGATAATTGGCATTCTCGCACTTCTCACCGAAACTCCACCGTCACCAACTCCGCCACGGCGCCCGCGGATGATGCCACGCCGTGAACCACAAGATACACCGGGCGTATCCCGGATTTACCCTCGACCGGCTCCGTAGCGGTGGACAATTTGCCTTCGTGAACGTCCGCCAACGCGGCGCTCGTCCAAAGTTCGCCGCCAGGCGCATCGAGGCGCGCCTCGAGTCGGACCGGACCGGCTCCCAGCGGTCGCCCGCGAAAACGGAGCTCACGCACCTGTTCCAAATTGATCCGGTCAAATCGCAACCACCCGCCCGACTCCACCCGGGCCACCAGCCCGTCACCCAGGTTCTCCTGCGTCGAAGCTTTGGCAGCCGCGTCAAAATGCGCTGCCCGTTGTCTCCGTGTGCGCAACGCCACCGTCGCCTCACTGCGCAACGCCGGCACTGCTCCCTGCGCTTGATCTGTCGCTGAGGTCGTCAGGATCAATACTGCTTCGGCGTCGCGCTCGTTTGCACCCAGAGCCGTCGACGGTCGGACCTGCCCGACCAGACCCGATGGCTGGGGCAGCACTTGTCGGGACGCGAGTCCGAGGATCCAATCCAACATTTGTCGTGCCTGGTCCGGTGTGTATTGGGGATTCGGTGGCATGGGAATCTGCCCCCAGACTCCCAAGCCGCCGGTGCGAATCTTCTTCGACACTATCTCCCGGGCGGCCGCATTGGTGGCGTAACGCTGGGCGACGGCGAGATACGGCGGGCCGGCGGATTTGTCTGTCGCCGTGTGGCACGAAAAACAAGTTCCGGCCCTCATCAAAGCCATGCCTGGATGGGCATTCATCGCATCCCCCTCCACGAGGCGGTCCCGTCGTTCGACCTGCACTGTGACCTTCTCAGCGGGCAAAGCGCCGTCCTCGGCATCCTGTGCGGTCACCGACCAGTCCACCGCCTTGTTCCATTCAAAAAAACCTCCATCTGCCGGCGTGGTGATACGAACCTGCGGCGGAGAGTTTCCGGCTACTACGGGCAGCCGCGCCACACTGCGGGCCCCGGCTGGATCCGACACGGCAACCTCCAACACCCAGCGGCCCGCATTCGTGATGACGTGCTCAACTTGAACGCCATCGGCCGTGGCGCCACCTGGAAATTTCCACCGATAGGTGAGATGATCCGCATCCGGATCGCGCGAGTCCGCCGCGGAGGCACGCAACGTGAATGGCAGTTTGGCAGCCGTGATTTCCGCCGTGATGCGCGCCACCGGAGCTCGATTTCCACGTCGATAAACACAGCGCACGATCCGCCCGTCCTTGTTGTCTCGAAAACGATCCCCGTACTCCACGACGTATAACGCACCGTCCGGACCGATTTTCAAGTCCGTGGGCTTCCGAAAAATCATTCCACTCATGAATGGCTCGAGGCCCAGGAGTTTTCCATCAGGAGAAAGCCGCGCCACCTGGATCCAATTGCGCATCCACTCGGCGAAGATCAGGCATCCATCGAGCGTGTCTGGCAGTTTCACCTGGGAAGTTAGGGCGGGATCGAAATGATAGATCGGTCCCCCAGTGATACTGCGGCCGCCCGAGCCAACTTCCGGCCACACACGAGAAGCTACCGTGGGATAATAGAGTAGCGCAGGCTGCGCTTCGGGCAGTTCGCGCAGTCCTGTGTTACCTCGGGAATCGTTCACCAGATGCCGCGGATCAAACGGTTCGCCGACCGGCTTCTTCGTGACGGGATCAAACGGGCGCCAAGCCTCATTCGGGCCACTCATGAAGGGCCAGCCGTAGAAACCCGGCCCTTTCGCCAGATTGATTTCATCGTAGCCCTCGGGTCCAAGTCCCAGCGATGTATCCACGTTACCGCCCACATCTCCCCAGACAATCCAGCCGGTCTTGGGGTCGGCAAATACGCGGAAGGCGTTCCGGATGCCCATCGCAAAAACCTCGGGCCGGCCTTGCCGGGCATCGGAAAACATGTTCCCGTGGGGAATGGTGTAAGTTCCGTCCGCCTGCGGTGTGATGCGCAAGATTTTCCCCCGCAAATCCATCGAGTTCGCGGCCGACCGCCGTGCGTCGAACAACTCCTTGCCGGGTGAGGGATCAAACGCCGGAACGTTCTGCGGCGGTGTGTTTTCCCCGGTGCCAATGATCAGGTTGCCCTCCCGGTCCCATTTTAAATCCCCGCCGCAATGGGGCGGCTCCTCGCTATCGATCGCCCATTCAAGCACCGCCTTTTCCTCAGCTAAATCCACCGTGCCATCCTTCAGTGTAAACCGCGAAACTCGCATCACGAGGTGTTTTTCCTCTGGGCAGCGCAACGTGTAAAAATGTCCAGAAACTGCGAAATCCCGTGCCAACAAAAAGGAAAGCAGGCCGGTGTCCCAGGCCACGTGCGTGGGCAGCATGGCAATCCGAGTCGTCAGGCGGGTCCGCGGATCCCACGTCTTAAGACTGCCCGTGCGCTCCACGAAATAGAGCCGCCCTTCGGCAGTGATTTCGACCGAAACCGGGTCGTCCGCCGCAGCCACCAGCACCTCCCGTTCGAAACGGGCGGGATCTACGGATTCCGTCGCCCACGCGAAGTGCACCACGATGCTTGCGCCCAGGGTGAGCCATACGATCCCTGCACGCGTTCCGCCGTGAAATGAGAAATAAGCCATCCCGTAGGAATTAGCCGTTCGACCCGTGTGTGGCGAGCGCGGATCGCTGAAAAATGCCAAAAAACACCGAGAGCCTCCGAGTTGTGATGAAATCTGGACGTTCCGTTTTTTGAACGGAGGGATAAAGGAACGGAGGGATAAAGGGACAGGTAATTAGTCACTGCAGCGTCTATCGCTTGCCTGTGCGGGGTGCGAGTCCTCGGGACGATTTCGTAAGGACAGAGGTGCTTGAGAAGCACTCGACGAAAGGCGGTCAACGCACCGACGATCCGATTAGCGGAGTTTTGTGCGATCGAACGCGCCCGCGGAGCGGATTTCACGCTGCGCCAGCAGCCACTTCCGGCGCTGGGTGATGTTGTCCTTGATCGATGCGATATTTCGATCGAATCGGGCCTGCGCTCTTTCGGGTTTTTCACCGTGGAGTCCGGCCCGGTAGGCCACCTCATCCTGAAGCCGGCTTCGGTATTCGTCCAGGATTGGAAAGAGACGTTCTTCGGTGAAGGTCGTTTCCAGCAACTCCCGAATGCGGGCGAGGTAGTGGGGACGCAACTGTGGGTTCGCCAGGAGCGGCTTGGAGAACCATCCTCCGGGACGCCACCACGCGCTGCCCCCCTCCCAAAAGTTCCGGGGCGGCCGGGGCTGGGTCCAGCCCGGCGGGACGTCGCCCTCTGCTCCATAGGTCAGTGGGAGTTGGTAAAAGGTCTTGTCGGGGGCAATGCCATCATGAAAGCCGAAGGTCTTGTCCTGATCCCATGGGTACATCTCCCATTTCCCAGTTCCTCCGATGTCGTGATAGGTGAAATAGTCGTTGAAGAATCCGTCCCAATATGACAGGAGGGAATTGACAGCAAAGTAGTTGATCACCTGCTCGACGTTAAATTCGCGCCGGATTAAGTCCCACTGTTCTGCGCTCTGAGTTCGGCCAAGATTGGCCACGAGTTTTTCGAGATCCTCGTGCCCCGTATGCGGGTTGGTTTTCTTTTCATGCTGTTTCGCGAGGCCGTTCTCATACCATAGCAATTTGTATAGGTTACCGTCTGTCGGCAGGCCGTTGCGATGAAGGAACGCCTTGTTAGGTTGTTCAATTAGCAGTTGATATCCGACCGGCCGGCCATTGTTCCAAACCCGCACAAAATCCGTCAGACAGGCGGCATTACCGGCCTTGCGGTACAACTCGAAGGCGAGCGGTTCCGCGAGGACAAACCGTTCGTTCTCTTCAAAAATCAAGCTAATGGTCGTCATCCCGTTCAACGGTCGATCCTTGTGGAAGTGGACTTTCCAACCGGCCGGCCGATCGGCGATCGTCACGAAATCGAGCACTTTCGGGGGATTCCCTCCCGGCTCAACCCAGACAACAGCACTGTGGCCTTGAACCGGCGGTTCCTTTTCCGGCGGGCGTCCGAAGGATCGAGGAGCCCGTGCGCCGGGCTCGCGGCGGCGCGCCCCCCCATCCGTTTGGATCAGGAACACCCATGGCACTCGGTCCGGCGCAAGGTTTGTGTGCACGAAAAGGGAAATCGCCGGCCGCGGCTCGCTCGGCGCCGGGTAGAAGCGCGTGAGCTCCGTGGTATCGGTGGCGGAGATCCGAAACCGCACGAGGGACATGAGGGGTTGTCCGGGTATCGTTCCTCGAAAGCGATTATTTGCCACCCGTACCATGGGAACCGATTTCTCTGAAGATTCCGACCCAACGGTGGCCACTCGGTATAGCAGCTCGACGCTGCGCACGCCGGCCTCGGAGGTGACGTCCGCCTCAACCTTGACGGGCTCCAGGGGTCCTGGGCTTCCAGGAAGGGACTCCACGCGACTGACGACTGGAGGCAGATCAGCGAGATCGACGGAATTCGGTTTTCCGGCCGATCCACCCGGACGCAGTGGATCCGCGGAGAGGGGTGAACCCGTCCAGTTATTGGGGAGATTTCCCGCTACGTTTGCGGAAATCCTTTCGAGCGTCGCGGAGAACCCGTCGGCCGCTCGAGGCCATGGAGCGCGGTCATCGTAGCGCAACGAATCGACCACCTCACCCTGGGCGTTGCGCAGTTCGAGTCGCTCACCGCTGTGTTTCAAATTACCTTTAAACTCTCCGACCGGAATCGAATCGTAAAACAACTCGAACCTCTTGCGGTTCTGGCATACCACCACGTAGCCCTCCGCAGGAATCTGGCTCGCTACCGGAAACTCAAATTCAATGCCCTTCGAAAATTTCCAACCGGAGACATCCACAGCCTGATTGGACGTGTTGCGAAGTTCGACAAACTGCAGGTCATGGAGATCGCCTGGGGCGTGATACAGGATCTCGTTGATCACGACCCGCGCCCGGACGGGGCCGATCGTGAGGGTTGCAATCAATGGGAGCAAACGCCAAATCTGAGACATAAAACGAAGTGAGAGACCGAAAAGGGGCAAGCGATCCGATCACCATAATATACCGACCCAAATTCAGCGCAGAAACAAAACGGAAGATCAGCGACAGAGCTTAGAATGCCTTCATCCCCGTTTTGAGCGCGGGGATTGGGCTGGCTGCACGTTTAGTCTTTCTTCGGTTTAAGCCGCTTCTCAAAAAACGCGAACAACGCCTTGTCCGATTTCTCTGCGTCCGCGCCTTTGAATCCGTGGCCGGCGCCTTCCAGCGTCAGTAACTCTACTTCCACGCCGCAGACCTGGAGCCGGTCGCGCATCCACAGCGCTTGCTCGTAGGCGACGTATTTGTCCTCGGTGCCGTGAATGAGCAATGTGGGTGCGGCGTGCGGCGTGACCCACGGGAGAGGGCTGCCGATTATGTGCCTGTGGCGTTCCTGTTCCAGGTTGCCGCCAAACCACAGCGGCAACACCTCGTGCGCGTCCACGCTCTTGCCATACGACTTTGTGAAATCACTCGGCCCGTATACGTTCACCACGCACGTCACGGCGCTGGATTGTTCCGGGTTGCCGCCGTTGCCCTCGAACTCCGGCACCCCCGCCGTCACGCCAAGGAATTGCACCAGATGTCCGCCCGCCGAACCGCCCGTCACCCCAATGCGGCTCGGATCTATGTTGTACTTCTTCGCGTTCGCACGCAGCCAGCGAACCGCGGCCTTCATATCATGCACCGCAGCCGGGAACTGGAACTTGGGCGCGAGCCGGTAACTCGCCGTGGCAGCGACGTACCCCCGCTGCGCCAGCATCAGGCAGAGGGCGTCGTACCCTTCGCGACTCCCCGCGCGAAATCCCCCTCCGTGAACGCAAAGGACGGCCGGGAAGGGCGCGCCGCCATTCTTGGGTCGTGCGATGTTCATCTGCAAATGCTGGTCGTCGGTATTTGTGTACTCGACGTTCTTCTCAAACACCACATCGGCGGGCACGGGCAAATCAGCACTGCGAACGGCGGTGGAAAACCAAGCAATGGCGAAAAGAGAGAGGGTGCGTTTGAACATGGCGCGAGAATAGGCCCGCCGCGAAGAGTTTGGCAAGGGTGGCTGCACCTTGCGCGGCGCCGCGCGCATGGAAAAACGACACTTGCCAGGAACTCACGGGGAGATCACCAATGCCGACAGAACTGCCCGTCCGAGAAAACCGGCTCTCCTTCGCTGCGGAGCGTGAAGGATCGTGAAGCCTTTAAAAGGAAAGTCCTATCAACACTAATCATCTTATGAAGACCCAGCACCTCTCCACGCGTGCGGCCAAAATCGTCCGATGGGCACCTCCCTGGCTCGTTGGTGTCGCCGCCCTGGTCAGCTTCTGCGTCGGCGTCCGATCCCAGGAAATCGGATTCACCGTGCAGGGTCATTTGTCGCAGGAGGGCAAACCGGCAACGGGTCTCTTCGATTTCTATTTCACGTTGCGGAACGGACCCATCGGCGAAGCCCTTGCCGAGTTTCTTCGCCCAGCCGTGCCGGTCCAGGGCGGACTCTTCGCCACGGTGGTGCCTTTCCGGCCGGCCTTCTTCGACATCTTCACCATCGCCGACAGTGAAACTCGGGATGAGGCGCGCTATCTCGAGATAGCGGTGAGTTCCGCGGCGATACCTTCCGCCAGTGCCGAGGATCGGTCTGGCGGACGGGCGCATCTTGCCGCACTGCTGCCCGGTTTTATCACGCTTCAGCCATCCATCCGGATCACACCGGCGCCCACGGCGATCCATTCGGCGGCGGCGGCCTCGATCACTCCGGGAGGGATCACTCCGTCGGCGCTGATTGGTACGATCTTGCCTGCGACGCTCAGCGGTCTTGTGGCGGTGCAGTCCGGTAGAAAGTTCTTGATCCTTCCCGCTCCCGGACCGGCGTGGGCGCTCGCGGAAAACAGCGGGACGACTTCCTCCGGTTTCCTGGGCACTACGGACCAGCGGTCGCTGGGGGTGCGAGTCGCCAATGCCCGGGCGCTGCTGATTTCGCCGGCCGGCGGCAGCCCCAACCTCATCGGAGGGTACTCCGGAAATGCGGTCACCGGGGCCGTCGGTGTCGTCATCGGCGGGGGCGGCAGCGCAGGCAACACCAACCTGGCTGACACCAACTTCGGGTTCATCGGCGGAGGACTGAGCAACTACGTGGGGGGGTGGCCGCGACCGTGACCGGCGGGCAGGGAAACTCGGCCACCAATGCCTATGCCGTCGTGGGCGGCGGCACTCAAAATTTCGCATCGAGCTCCCTTTCCGTCATCGGCGGCGGATTGCGTAACCAAGCCGGCGGTGAGCACGCCACGGTGGGCGGGGGCCGGCAGAACCTCGCCGGTGGATCGGCATCGACGGTTTGGGGCGGTCAGGACAATACCGCGATGTTGGATCAATCTACAGTCGGCGGGGGCGGGGCAAACCTTGCCGCGGGGACGGGCGCGACCA